>JBKJLT010000494.1:0-10888 GCA_046596765.1 Ferruginibacter sp.
GCGTATTTGTTGCCGCCTTTTTAGGTGATAAAATAAGAAATTTTATTTTAAAATATAAAAAGCCAAAACCACACAAAACCGGTAATAAAGATAAAATAATAATGAAGCTTTGGGAAAAATATGGTGTGGTTGGTGTTGGCTTTTTGGGTACTTTTATTGTGGGGGCACCAATAAGCATCGGAATCGGATACGGCTTTGGCATTCAGCCAAAAAGATTGGTTAACTGGTGTTTATTTGCAGTAGTACTCCGCTGTTTTATATTTTCGTATTTCTTTAACTATGTAAAAAACTTACTCTAATCCTGTTTAAATCAGCAAACCAATGTCATCAATACTATTTGAAATAAAAAATGCAGTTGCATACATTACTTTAAACCGCCCCGATAAATTTAACTCTTTTAACCGGGAGATGGCTTTGCTGATGCAGGCAAAACTGGATGAAGCAGCTTTGATGCATGAAGTGAGGGCAGTTTACATAACCGGTGCCGGCAAAGCTTTTTGTGCCGGACAGGATATTAGTGAACTTGTTGGTGATGATAAAATTGAAATAGCACAAATTCTTTCGGAGCATTATAACCCCATTGTAAAAAGTATACGAAACATGCCAAAACCTGTTGTGGCTGCTGTTAACGGCGTTGCCGCAGGCGCCGGTGCCAATATTGCTTTATGTTGCGATGTGGTTGTGGCAAATGCATCAGCATCATTTATACAGGCATTCAGTAAAATTGGTTTAATACCTGACAGCGGCGGCACATTTACTTTACCTCGTTTAATTGGCTGGCAAAAAGCAAGTGCTTTAATGATGACAGGCGATAAAGTTTCGGCCACTGATGCAGAAAAAATGGGCATGATCTACAAAGTTTTTGCTGATGAATTATTTGAAGAAGAGGGTAAAAAGATTGCACAAACACTGGCACAAATGCCAACAAAAGGTTTGGCATACACCAAGCATGCTTTAAATCAGTCTTTTGTTAGCAGCTGGGATGAACAGTTATCAATTGAAGATGAATACCAGCAAAAAGCAGCGCTTACAGAAGATTATGCTGAAGGGATAAACTCGTTTTTAGAAAAAAGAAAACCCGATTTTATAGGCAAATAAAAATAACTATGCAAACAACCCCACAACAGGTAGTAACCCACATGATGGAAAACGATTTGTTTTCTAAATGGCTGGGTATAGAAGTACTGGAAATAAAAGAAGGTTACAGTAAAATAAAGATGACAGTACGTAAGGAGATGATCAATGGCTTTGGTATTGTGCACGGCGGTATTGCATTTAGTTTAGCAGATAGTGCTTTTGCATTTGCCTGTAACAACCGCAATGTTTTATCAGTAGCACTGGATACTTCAATTAATTTTTTAAAGCCGGTACATGTTGGTGATGTGTTAACTGCTGAAGCAAATGAATTACACAATGGAAAAAGTACAGGCTTATATCATATCACTATCACTAATCAAAATGATCATGCTGTTGCATTGTTTAAGGGAACCTGTTTTCGTACCAATAAGACCCTAATTTGATCTGATTATACATTTACATCATTACTATTTTTAAGCTATCTATTGTTTTACCACCAGTACATTAAACTTTGCATTTACCGGCATTGCCGTTAACTTTTACATTTCCCTGCATATTTACACTACCGTTTACATCTAATTTTTCGCCGGGTATAATAGTACCAATGCCTACATTTTGGGCAACAGCATTAATAGCGATTAATAATACTGTAGATAGAAAATATTTTTTCATACCTAAAAATTTTATTAAATAATTTTCCATGTTATTTTTAATGATTAAAACAGAACTGAGTAATCAGCAAAAATTATTGTTTTATCACCAACACATTATACACTTCAGTAGCCGGAATAACGGCACCACTCTCCGTCGTTATCTCCCAATTAGCTCCGACCCATGCTACATAAACAGCCGAGTTTACGATAGAAGCATTTACTTTATGTTGCACAAATAATATATCCGTAGAAGCATTGGCAAAACCGGTATTGGGAATAGTAATAAAACTTGCTCCGGTTCCGGAAACTTGAAAAGCCATTTTATTGGTGCCGCTTACTTTAATAGTACTGTTTTCTAATTCAATACCCGTACTGGTGGATGTAGAAATTTTAAGAGCCGGTTTTGAACCAAATTGGGTGAAAGTTGCCAAAGGATTTACATTATCAGTACCAGTTACAGTAAACTTACTAGATGGCGAAGTAGTACCAATACCGATTTTTGTATCGGCTATTGCACTGTTTATTCCATTAATACTTCCTAGTATGAGGCTATTATTTTGCGAAGCATATGAGTTGGCTCCTATTGCTGTTGCATTTGACAAATTACCAACACTGCAATTGGCATAGTATCCTAAAAAAGTATTAAAACTACCTGTAGTATTACTTAAGCAAGCCCATTTTCCTATTGCCGTATTAAAATTTCCATCTGAATTATTATACATGGCACTAACTCCAATAGCCGTATTGTCGCTTCCGTTAATATCGGAGTACAGAGCACGGCTTCCTATTGCTGTATTTTGAGACCCTAAAATTGTTGAAGATAAAGCATAAGCACCTACAGCAGTACTGTTATTCTGTCCGCCATTTGACAGCGAATTAGCACCTAAGGCAGTATTGTCCCAACCAGTAACTGAATTACTCATTGAACTGTCTCCAACAGCAGTATTGCGGTAGCCGTCTGTATTGTTCTTTAAAGAATGAAACCCGAAAGCTGAATTTCTGATACCAGCATTATTTGAATAAAGCGCTTTGCTTCCTACAGCTGTATTTTCAGTTGCCTGAAGTCCTACTGCAAATAAACCATTATTATACAAAGCACTGTCGCCAATGGCAACCAAGTTGCTTTTGTTAGTGTTGTTATATAATGCACTTGCTCCTATAGCCACATTACTGTACCCTGTAGTATTTAAAAACAGAGAACGATAACCAACGGCTGTGTTGAATCCGCTGGTGTTTGTCCATAACGCTTTGTTTCCGATTGCCACATTATAACCCCCGAAAACATTACTATATAATGCCTGATAACCAACAGCAAGGTTTTCAAAACCGGTTTGGTTACTATACATTGCTTTACTTCCTATGGCTGTATTGGATGTAGCATCAATTGGATTTACTGCACCGACGCCATTAAAGTATAACGCACTATCGCCAATAGCAACAAGATTGTTTCGGTCGGTATTAGAAAAAAGAGCATTGGTGCCAAACGCCGTGTTCGAGCTGCCGGATGTATTGCTGTTTAGAGAATTTGAGCCATTTGCAGTGTTATTAAAACCAATTGTGTTTAAGGAGAGAGCACTTATTCCATTCGCGGTGTTACTGCCTCCTGTTGTGTTGGAGTAGAGAGCAGCTACTCCATTTGCAGTGTTACTGCTTCCTGTTCTGTTGGAATAAAGCGCATTATATCCGTTGGCAGTATTGGTGCTTCCGTTTGTGTTGGATAAGAGAGCTTGAAATCCATTTGCGGTGTTACCGCCTCCTGTTGTGTTGGAATAAAGCGCATTATATCCGTTGGCGGTACTTTGGTTTCCTGTTGTGTTGGAGTAGAGAGCATCTCGTCCATTTGCGGTATTTTGGGCTCCTGTTGTGTTGGAACGGAGAGACCCCACCCCAGTTGCAGTATTATAATAGCCGCCAGTATTTTTGTAAAGTGAACTATCTCCTATTGCGGTGTTATAATAGCCGGTTGTGTTAGAATATAATGCTCTAAAACCTAAAGCAGTATTTTTATCCCCCGTGGTATTTTTCAAAAGGGTTCTGGAACCAATGGCTGTATTTTCAGTTCCATGATTTGGCAACGATGCTCCCACACCATTATTATACAATGCACTGTCTCCAATGGCAATCAAACCACTTCTATCTGTATTTTTTTTCAACGCAGCAAAACCCAATGCTACATTATATTCGCCGCTTACATTATCCATTAATGCAGAATCTCCAATAGCAGTATTTCCATTTCCAATTGTATTTCTGTATAAAGCCAGGGTCCCCAATCCTGTATTGGCAGAGCCTGTTGTATTAAATTGCAAAGATTGATTACCAACCGCTGTATTATAATGGCCATTATTATCCTTTAATGTTAAATATCCAACCGCTACATTTTGAGAACCTGTTGCATTTATTTGCATAGAATTATTGCCAACCGCAATATTTCGATACCCAGTTGTGTTCAATGAAAGCACTTTGCTGCCAATGGCAATGTTGTCATAATAACCAGATGAGTTTACCTGTTGATTGCTTAAAGCACTGTCGCCAATGGCAATCAAATCAGAGCCTGCTGCTAAATTTTTAAACACATTTTTTCCAAACCCAATATTATTATTCGTTGGGTTTAATTCTCCAAATGGAGTATTATTTGTTTTGAATTTAAATGCCTTATTATCCGTAGTGCCGATAAAATTTGCTGCGTTGGTACCTGCATTGCCAACCGTACTCCAGCTATTGGCTGCAGTATTTACTCCTTTTAAAAACATCCATGCAGAACCATCATGATAAGCAAATGCAACAGAGTCTAGGTCAAATACAAGTAATCCATTTGACGGGCCAGCAATGGCAATTCTTTGCGCCGCACTCATACGTGGCACCAGCATCCCTTTGGTTGTGCTGGTTACATCTAACATTGCAGATGCGTTGGGTGTAAGTGTTCCAATGCCTACACTTTGAGAGAATCCCCCTAATGATATAAACAAGACAACAACCAGGAAATATTTTTTCATAACAAGAAGTTTACTACAACATAAACTTAGCAATTATAGCAGGCTTGTTAACCGCCAATTGAGTATCGTGCGGATAATCTTATTAATGTGCAGGATCAAATCTTCCGGAAGGTTTCCATAAAGGCTTCTTTCTTATTTCGGCTGATGGTAATTTGGGTGCCATCTTTCATTATCACATAAGCTCCATCACCCTTAATGTATTTGCTTACATGGTTCATATTTATTAAATGCGATTGGTGTATACGATAAAAGGGGTTGCCTCCGATATTTTCTTCCACATCTTTCAGTGTTTTGGCAAAAGTTAATTTTTTACCATTGGCCAAAAAAATATGAGTATAGTTACTGTCGCTTTCGCAGCGGATGATCTCATCGGGTTCCATAAACTGCATGGCATTACCAATGGGCAGGGCTATTTTATTGGTAAGCCTTGTAGCTGGCTGTTGTAATTGGCTAAACAGGAGTTTTATTTTTTCATCAAGATTTACACTGCCTTTTTTTTGTATAGCTTTTTCTACAGCAGCCTGCAGTTCTACAATGTCTATAGGTTTTAATAAATAATCAATGGCCGAAAACTTAAATGCTTTAATGGCAAACTGGTCGTAGGCGGTTGTAAAAATAACATCATAGCCCATTTCTTTCGTTTCATTCAATACATCAAAACCGTTTTTGTGAGGCATTTCTATATCCAGAAAAACCAGGTCGGGATTATATTTTTTTATGGCTGCAATTCCTTTTGCTCCGCTATCACACATGGCCAATACCTGTACATCTTTACAATACCCTGCCAGTTGCATTTCCAATACTTCCAGTGCATTCTTTTCATCGTCAATAAGTATTGCGTTTATCATACATCAAATTTTACCTGGTTAATGGTTTTGTTGGTATTTCAAGAATTACCCTGGTACCCGCCGCATTTCCGGCGGCATCTTTTATATCTACCACCTGGCTGGTAGCTTTTATATCCTGCAAACGGTTGATGATGGCAATCCGGTCTTCAGTTATCTGCATGCCATAACTTTTTTTCTTCAGCACCTGTTTGCTTTTTAATTCGGCAGCTTTTTCACGGCCAATACCATCATCTTCAATAATTACCTTAATTACATTTTCGCCATTTTTCAAAAAATTGATGGTCAGTTTCCCTTTTTCTTCTTTGTGCAACAATCCGTGCCAAATGGCATTTTCAACATAGGGTTGAATAAGCATAGAGGGTATTTCAACCACATCAGCATTAATGGCTGCATCGGATTTTATTTCATAATTAAATTTATCATCAAACCGTATACTTTCCATTTCCACATATAGTTTCAGCAATTCCAGTTCGCTGCTCAATAAAATATTGTTCTGGTTGCTGTGGTCCAGTATCAGCCGTATCAGCCTCGAAAATTTGGTAAGGTATTGCGAAGCAGCAAATTGATCGTTCTTTAAAATATATTTCTGAATACTGTTGAGTGAGTTAAAAATAAAATGCGGATTCATTTGTGCCCTCAGTGCTTTCATTTCCGTTTCGGCAATCTGTTGTGCAAATGTAGCTTTCAGCTTTTCTTCTTTCCTTGCCTGGTTTATTCTGAACCGGTTCCATGCAAAAACCAACCCGCCCATTAACAACAGGCTTAGTGCAATAAACCACCAGCTGGCATAAAAAGGCGGCCGGATAATTATTTCAATTATCTTTTCATTTCCCCATGCGCCATCATTATTGGCCGCTTTTACTTTAAAATAATAAATGCCGCTATTTAATCCCGAATAAGAAACACGGTTACTGTTGTTGCTATATATCCACTCTTTGTCAATCCCTTTTAAGCGGTAAGCATAATTAGTTTGATTACTGTTATTAAATAGCAATGCAGCAAATTCAAACTGAAGATAATTTTGATCATGGTTTAATTTTAGTACCGGCTCACCGGCTTCTAATAAATTGATGTATTCCTTATCCAGTACTTTAACCGAATTAAACACAATACCCGGTTTTGTTTTATTGAAGCGGTAAGTTTCCAGGTCAATAATATTTAATTGCCCGAAAAAAGGTTGAACCAGGCGGTTATCAGCAGTAATGGTGAAGGAATACCCGATAGCATCATCTGCCAGTCCGTTTTGTTTTTTCAATATACTGATCACTTTCTTTTGAACAGGATCGAATTTGATAATTCCGGCATTGGTACTGATCCATAGGGAACTATCCTTTAAGTCGGATTTAATTTTAATGCAGTAATCGGTAGGAAGGCCTGTTGTATTGCTTTTTGTATAATTCTTAAGTATCTCTTTATCTTTTTCAAAATATAACTCATACAAGCCATTGCTTAGCGTAGTTATCCAGTAATGTCCCAGCTTATCTTCTGTTATGTAATTGGTATTGCTTAACAACGGAAGGCCTGTATTTTCTGTATAGGCATAATGATAAAATTTATTCTCTGCCGGAACATATTTATATACTGCCGTACTCGAAGTGAACCAGATATTATTATTATGATCAACCAGGCAGGGATAAAAAATATTGTCTCCTTTAGAATCAGCAGTTTTATCTGCATCCCATTTATTATAATGCCTGAGTTTGTTTGTTTTTGTATTCCAGATATAAAACCCATTGCCCATAGAACTGATATATACATTGCCGGCAGCATCAAAAACGTTTCGTCCGGCCTTGATCATTGCTTTGCCATCCTGATCAAGCAAAGTAACCGGTAACAATTTTTCCTGTTGTGGCAGGTATCTGAAAAAATTCACTTCATCAGAAACATAAATATTATCTGCGGGGTCAGTAATAACGCTTGTGATTCTTTTATGAGACGGGTCTTTATTAAACAGATTCTCTACAGTGGTCATCTTATTCTTTGCTGCATTATAATGCATTAAGCCGGATGTAGTGGTGTTTGGCAATAACAGGTCTGTTGTTCCTGGTAATTCATAAACACCAGTAATCTCTGCAGAATTTCCGGAAATAGTGTCTGTTACTGGTATTTTTTTAACCTGTTGGTTTTGCCAGGGCATCATTGAAAGTCCGTTGTAACTGCATATCCATAAATTTTGCTCCCTGTCAAAAAAAAGGTTTCCGATTTTGTTTGCAGCCAAATCATATTCACTCTCCCGCTTGTTTTCTATCACCAACGGGGGGCTATTAGTAGAATTTATTTTAAATAATGGATAAGACCCGATCCAGATATCCTCATTCCCGTCTTTACTAACACAGAATAAATTATTTTTTTTCAGAGATTGGTTAACGCCTTCAAATGTTTCATACTTTTTTTCTGTACAATCGAACCTGATAAGTCCGTAACTGTAAGTAGATAACCAGATCGATCTTCCATCTTTATCGGCAAATGCATTTGAAATGTCATTGTTTTTAAAAGGAAAAAAAATGGCTGGTTTATTTTGAGCTGTAAATTGATAGATCCCTTCATTATGTATGGCCCAGTGTTCATTATTTACTGTTGTTATTATTTTGATTGTTGTTTTTGAAGCCCCAACAGGAAATGCATTACGGAGACTGTGAAAAGAAGAATCCTCTGGCTTAAATTGAAATAAATAATCGTTGCTGGTAGCAATCCAAACGTCTCCATTGACATCTTGTGTAAAATTGAGGATAAATGCGTTTGATAAATTCTTTATTTCCTTATGTTGCAGGTTGGGTGACCAGAATCTATTTTTAACCGGACTATACCATTGCAATGTATTCAGGCTGCCAAGCCAGAGGTTTCCGCTTTTATCACAAAAAACAGTTTGTAAAATATTGGAGATCGTTCTTCCCGGTTTGTCTATCGAACTTCTGAATATTTTAAATGCATGCCCATCATACCTGTAAAGCCCCGTACCGGTTCCAAACCACATATATCCCTGTTTATCCTGTGTTGCGCTGTAAATGAATTTATCCTGCAAGCCGTCCTTGCTGCCAAAATTTACAAACCTTAAATTATTGATTTGGGTATGCCCTTTGAACGAGCATATCATAATTACAAGGCATATCAAAAAACGTAGAATCATCATATAACCTGTAATTTAAAAAAAAGCAATTATTTCCGTTGCTGTTTTTATTGTAAGCTATGAATATTGATTAAGCAGTAATTTTGATGATTATTGGTTTTTCATTAAATCATTTGAACTGTTTTTATGATTTATTCATTCAACAATTTTATTCCGGTAATTGACCAATCATCATTCATTCATCCACAAGCCGCAGTTACAGGCAACGTAATAATTGGTAAAGAATGCTACATTGGCCCCGGCGCTGCCATTCGTGGCGACTGGGGACAGATAATTATTGAAGATGGATGCAATGTGCAGGAAAATTGTACCATTCATATGTTTCCGGGTGTAACCGTTGTTTTAAAAGAAGGCGCACACATTGGCCACGGTGCAATCATTCATGGCGCAACCATTGGTAAAAATTGCCTTGTTGGCATGAATGCAGTTATTATGGATAACGTAATATTGGGTAATGAATGTATTGTGGGTGCTTTAAGTTTTATTAAGGCTGATGAAGTTTTTGAAAGCCGCAGTTTGATCGTTGGTAATCCTGCAAAAAAAATAAAAGAAGTAACCGATGAAATGATACAATGGAAAACCGAAGGCACAGCATTGTACCAGCAATTACCAAAAGATATGTTTGAAGGTTGGGCTGCATGTGAACCGCTGAGGATAGTTCCAGAAAATATGCAAGCGCAATCAACACATTACAAAACCTGGAAGCTGCTAAAATAATGCTGAACTAAACTTTCTAAACCTTCTAAACCAGATTACTTAGGCGTACCCCAAACCAATTTTTCGCTTTTAGCCGCTTCAAAAAAGTCGGGTATTTTACCATCTCCTTTACCCGTAAATCCACCATCAGGCGCACCCAAAAAATTACATTTACTATCATATACCTCATTAAAAAAATCGCAGCAGGGCATTACCACATAATACACCTTTTTGCCTTTGTATATATATTGAAGCACACGCTGTGGCTTTTCATGAGCTTCTTTCAGCTTAAAAGAATCAATCTTGTTTTTTATGCAGGTTGGTACTGCTGCATCTATTTCTTCCGGAATAATAGCTGAATCCCGTTGATACATGCCACCAGGTTGTTCAACAACTACGGTATCTGTTTTGGTTGCTGACTGGTTATTCTTTGTAGATTCACAGCTCAGCATAACAATAATCGGTATTAAAATAAATTTGATCATCTTTTACATTTTAATAGTAGCAGTGCAAATGTAATACCAATTATTACTTACACCAGAGTAAAATGCACAAATTACATTAAACCCCAATTAATCTTCAAATTTTACAGACCTTTGCCCCGCAATGGAAAAATCAAATTTTGTAGATCAGATAAAGATATTTTGTCGCAGCGGGCACGGCGGTGCCGGCAGCAAGCATTTTATGCGTAATAAATTAACGGCAATGGGTGGCCCCGATGGTGGCGACGGTGGCCGTGGTGCTCACATTATTTTAAAAGGCAACACACAGTTATGGACACTGCTTCACCTTCGTTATTATAAAAATGTACTTGCCGAAGATGGAGAGAACGGCAGCAAAAACAACTCAAGCGGCAAAACCGGTAAAGATATTATTATTGAAGTGCCGCTGGGTACCTTTGCACGTAATGAAGAAACCGGCGAAATTGAAGCCGAGATTTTAGAAGACGGCCAGGAAATTATTTTGGTTAAAGGCGGCCGTGGCGGTTTGGGCAACAGCAATTTTAAAACATCTACCAATCAATCACCAGAATATGCACAACCTGGCGAACCCGGCATTGAGGGTATTAAAGTTTTAGAACTGAAGGTGCTGGCTGATGTGGGTTTTCCCAATGCAGGAAAATCTACTTTATTAAGCAGCATTACTGCCGCCAAACCAAAAATTGCCGACTACGCTTTTACCACATTGGTGCCGCAACTGGGCATGGTTGATTACCGTGATGGCAAAAGTTTTTGCATTGCTGATTTACCCGGTATTATTGAAGGCGCTGCCGAAGGAAAAGGCCTTGGGCACCGGTTTCTGCGGCATATTGAACGTAATTCTATCCTGCTTTTTTTAATACCTGCCGATAGTAAGGATCATAAACAAGAATTTGAAATCTTACACAACGAACTGGAACAATATAACCCTGAAATGCTCCAGAAAGATTTTGTTATCGCCATCAGCAAAAGCGATATGCTTGATGATGAATTAAAAGCTGCCATAAAAAAAGAG
>JBKJLT010000093.1:0-8005 GCA_046596765.1 Ferruginibacter sp.
ATATGTTCTAAGGTCTGACGGCCTCGTCTTGTTACAAGGTCTGACGACCTCGTCTGACCTTGTAACAACGACCTTGTAACAAGACTTTTTAAAAATACAAAAAAGTACACATGAAAAAGATTGTAATTGTTTTAGTATTGATCAGCAGTTTTTACGCAGTTAAAGCCCAGGATGATGAAAAATCGGGCGATGAAAAAAAGGGGGGTTTTAAAAAAGAAAATCTTTTTACGGGAGGGGGCGCTACAGTTTCCATAGCGAGTTATAACACTGTTTTAGGGGCAAGCCCTGTTTTGGGTTACAGCATTACCAAATGGCTTGATGCCGGTGTTGTGTTTAATTTTTCCTATGGATCCTTCCGGGATGTTTTTTACGATCCAAATACGAACACCAATTTTGTTAGTGATGATAAAGTGCGGCAAACTGTGATAGGTCCTGGTATTTTTGCGAGGGTATATCCATTAAAGTTTTTGTTCGTTAGTGTACAGGCCGAACAAAATTTTATGACGGATAAAAGAATCTATGCTAATAGCCCGACTACAAAAGATACATATTCAGCAACAAGTTTATTGCTTGGTCTTGGTTATGCCAGTGGAAGGCAGGGCATTGGCGATTTATATTATTACATTTCTATTATGGGCGACTTCTCGGGCAATAAAAATTCACCTTATATTGGTATTTCCGAAAGTGGCAAAGCCGTTATTAGGCCCATTTTTAAGGCCGGTTTACAAATACCTTTATTCCAGGGAAAGAAAAACAGGTTTTAGCATTACAGGTATTGCATAATTTCATCAGCCTGTGTAAGTACAACCAGCTTGTCTTCAATTTTATCGTACAGAAAACCTTCGTTTTGCATGGTTTGTGCAAAGGCCAGTAAATGGTCATAAAATCCTGCTGTGTTCAGTATAAATATTTTTTTATCATGAATGCTTAGCTGGTTCCAGGTAAGCATTTCAAAAAATTCATCCATAGTACCGTAGCCGCCCGGTAATACGATGGCGGCATCGCACCTTTCGTACAATATCTTTTTACGGGTGTGCATATTATCTACAATAATCAATTCTGTAATGCCGTCGTGATGGTGTTCCCGGTCTTTCAGAATTTCGGGAATAATGCCAACAACTTTTCCGCCTTTTTGCAAAACAGCATTTGATACAGCACCCATAATGCCTTTATTGCCACCACCGTAAATCAATGTAATTTTCTTTGAAGCCAGCAAGTGTCCCAATGCCTTTGCCTGCTCTTCAAATAAAGGGTTATTACCACTTTTACTACCACAAAAAACCGCCAGTGAATTTATCTTCATAAAACTTTATAGTTTATTATTGGCAAAGACACGATATTTTCTCTATTTTCAAGATTATTTTTACTTAAACGAGCTATATGTCTCCAATTATTTTGTTTTCGTTTGTCATCGGTTATTTTGTTTTGCTGCTAACGGTTGCTTATTTCACATCACGTGGCAGTTATAACGAATCGTTCTTCATTGGCAACCGCAACAGTAACTGGATGCTGGTAGCATTTGGTATGATTGGTACAAGCCTCAGCGGGGTTACGTTTGTGAGCGTACCAGGCGGTGTGGGCACCGGAAATTTTTATTACTTCCAGATTGTATTGGGTTATTTAATTGGGTACATGGTTATTGCATTTGTGCTGATACCACTGTATTATAAAATGAATCTCACTTCAATTTATACGTACCTCGAAAAGCGCTTTGGTATTAATGCCCATAAGGCGGGTGCATTTTTTTTTATACTCAGCCGGGTGGTTGGTGCAACAGCAAGGCTTTATCTTGTAATCAGTATTCTGCAGCTTTTTATTTTTGATAAACTGCATATCCCTTTTATAGTAACTACATTGGTTATTCTGGCCCTCATTTTATTATACACTTTTGAAGGTGGCGTAAAAACAATTATTTATACCGATACGCTACAAACAACCGGCATGTTGCTTGGCCTGGTGGTTTGTACCATTGTTATTGTTAAAGCAATGGGTACTGATTTTAGTGGTGCTTTGTCAATGATGAATGATAAAGGCTACACCAAAATATTTAATACAGATGTAAAAGCGGGTTCCTACTTTTTAAAGCATATTATCGGCGGTATGTTTATCGCCATTGCCATGACCGGGCTCGACCAGGAGATGATGCAGAAAAACATCAGCGTAAAAAATATAAAAGATTCGCAGAAGAATATTATGACGTTTACTGCGGTGCTAATGGTTGTAAATTTTTTATTCCTTTTCCTGGGCGGCATACTTTATTTATATGCCAGCACTAACAATATTGTAGTTCCGCCAGATGATCTTTTCCCTACTATTGCATTAAGCGATGCATTCAGCGGTACAATAGGTATTCTATTTATTATTGCATTAATTTCAGCGCTTTTTCCCAGTGTTGATGGGGCCATAACTTCACTAACATCCTGTTATTGTATCGATATTTTAGGCATGAATAAGCAGGAAGGTACGGAGCAGGCAAAAAAAAGAACCAGGCTTAAAGTACATTTTACTTTTGCTGTTGTGTTTTTTATAATGGTGCTTATTTTTAAAGCTATCAACGATAAACTCATTATTGATTTTATTTTAAAATTTGCAGGCATCACTTACGGGCCATTGCTCGGGTTATTCTCCTTTGGCATACTAACAAAGCGCCACCTCAACGATAAACTTATCTGGACAGTCTGTATCATTGCACCGGCATTGGCATTGGGCCTGGATATGCTCAGCAGTCCTGAATGGTACGAAAAGAAACTGCATGTATCACTCGGTTTAAAATCAATTTCAGAAAATATTTTTAGTGGATATAAAATCGGAAACGAGTTGATCCTGATAAACGGGATATTCACATTCCTTGGGTTATTGTTAATTTCTAAAAAGAGCGATAAAAAAGCAGATATTTCCCTGTAACTTTGCAACATTAGTAAGTGCCATTCTTCATAAATACAAAATTGAGGAATGGCATTTTATCTGTATACAGCAATAACAATTTTAAGCAACCCAAAGCGTTATAAATGGAGTTGATAAACCCAAAAGCAGAGCAATATGCAAAGCAATACACATCTGCATTGGACGACGTGCTTGAAGAAATTGAAACCTACACTTTAACCAATCATCCACATGTACAAATGCTTAGTGGCCATGTGCAGGGAAAAGTGTTAGAACTGTTCAGTAAAATGATTGCACCTAAAAGGATTTTAGAAATTGGAACATTTACAGGTTTTAGCGCCTTGTGTCTGGCAAAAGGGTTACCCGCTGATGGAACACTGACCACATTGGAATTAAGAGAAGAAGATGCCGCAACTGCAAAAAAATATTTTGCAAAAGCTGGTATGGAAGCGAAGATTGATTTGCTTATTGGAGATGCGATGCAGATCATTCCAACCCTGCAGGAAAACTGGGACCTTGTTTTTATTGATGCCGATAAGGTGAACTATATTAACTATTACGAATTAACTTTACCATCAGTAAAAAGCGGCGGCTGGATACTGGCAGATAATGTTTTATTTCATGGCGAAGTGCTGGAAGAAAATATGACCGCCCGTCCGAACGGGTCATCCGGGCGGAGCAAAAATGCAAAAGCCATACATGCTTTTAACGAACATCTTAAAAACGACAACAGGGTAGAGCGGGCTATGCTAACGATACGGGATGGCCTTTTCCTGATTCAAAAAAAATAAAATATGCTTAAAATATCCATAGCCATATTGTTTTCATTTTTTTCTTTGTCTGCTTTTGCACAAAGGCTTACTATTGAACAATATGTTGAACAGTTTAAAGATATTGCCATGAATGAGATGAGGCGTTCGGGAGTTCCGGCTTCCATAACTTTAGCACAGGGCATATTGGAATCGGAAAATGGTAACAGCGAACTGGTAAAAAAATCTAACAATCATTTTGGCATCAAATGCAAAAGCACCTGGACCGGGGAAAGCGTAACCCACGACGACGATGCATCTGGAGAATGTTTTCGTGCCTATACCAATGCAGGCGACAGCTACCGCGATCACAGTGATTTTTTAAAGGCTAATCAACGCTATGCATCACTTTTTAAACTGGACCCGTCAGATTATACAGCCTGGGCAAAAGGCCTGAAAAAAGCCGGCTATGCTACCAATCCAAGATATCCCGAACTCCTTATAAAATATATTGAACAAAACAATCTGCAACAGTACAGTTTGGTTGTATTGAATAAATTACCTGATACGGATATAGCGGCAGGTATTGCAGCGGCGAATGAAAATAAAACGGTTCCGCAGGTTGCTGCCAGCGATAACTCACCTTTGCCTGCCATTCAAAAAACTGTTTTATCAACAGAGCCCGGAAAGGTCATAAGCATTAATAATATCAAATGCGTTTTCGAAAAAAAGGGAACATCATTATTGGCAATTGCTGATAGAAACAATATCAGTTTAAGTAAACTTATGGAGTTTAATGATATGACCCAAGAGGGGCTGTTGCCCAAGGACCAATATATTTACCTGGCTAAAAAAGCAAAAACCGGTGATCAGGAATTTTATTTGGTTCAATCCGGAGAAACGTTGAATGATGTAGCACAGTTAACAGGCGTGCAGTTAAAATATCTTTTAGTGTACAACAATTTAAATGAAGCTGCAAAGCTACATCCGGGTACAAAAATATTGCTACAGCCAGGATTACAAGATGATAAAAAAAGAACAGACGCAACAAAAGCTACAGTTCATTTGGTTAGCGCCAAAGAGGGTTTGTATTCCATTGCACGAACCTACAATGTAACGGTTCTGCAACTTAAGGAATGGAATAAACTGGAATCGGATAATTTAAAGATTGGACAGGAAATAATTGTTTCAAAATAAATTTTGTAAAGTATGGTCATTCAGGTACTCGATAAAAAATTTAAGCCTTATATAAAAGCTGAGGAAATACAGGAGCAGGTTGGCAAGCTTGCTAAACAACTTAATGAGGATTATGCTGATAAAAAGCCCTTGTTCATTGCTATTTTAAATGGCTCATTCATGTTTGCATCCGACCTGTTTAAAGAGCTTGCCATTGATGCTGAAATATGTTTTATAAAACTTGCATCTTATAAGGGAACAAAATCTACAGGAAATGTGATAACCTCCATAGGGCTGGATATACCATTAACAGACAGGCACGTAGTTATTATAGAAGACATAGTTGATACCGGAAAAACTTTACACGAGTTTTTACCACAACTCCAAAACCAGCAACCTGCAAGTTTGAAAATAGCGGCATTGTTACATAAACCCGAAGCATTGGTTCATCCGATTAAAATTGATTATATTGGGTTTAATGTGCCAAATAAATTCCTGCTGGGTTTTGGATTGGATTATGACGGGCTTGGAAGAAACCTGAAAGAAATTTATCAGTTAGTGGAGGATTAAGAGAGGCAACGCAAAGCTTTAAAAGAACATCCTGGTATCAGTATTATACTTTTGTTTCAAACAGCTTGCAATTGAAAAAATGGGTTTACTATATTCCATTAATCTTACTGGCATTCAAAGCCAACTCGCAATACTATCTGCGTGGCGAAGTTAAGGATGAGAAAAACCAGCCGCTGCAAAATGCTAAAATTCTTCTGCATTCAAATAATCGCCTTTATTTTTCCGGCACTAATGGTGGGTTTGGTATTACTACTAATATACTGATGGACTCGGTTACAATTTGCCTGGATGGTTACGAACCAAAATCTTTAAAAGTAAATAGTGAGCGTTGGCAGAACATTTCGATGAAAATACTGCCATCAAATGTAAACAGTAACCGGCCCAAACTTATTTCGGTAACAAAAAATTTAGATCATACATCCAAAGTAAAATGGTTTATAGATAATGAAACCTATTTTCAACTGGTAGAAAACGAGTATGTAAAAGCAGATAAATTTCCCAATACCGGGTTTTCATTAAATGTAAATAAGGCATCGTACAGCAATGTAAGACGCTTTATAAATATGAAAAGTGCTGTGCCACCAGATGCGGTACGTACAGAAGAAATGGTTAACTACTTTAACCTGCATTACCGTGAACCTGAAAAAGGAAACATATTCCGTTTTGAATCGCAGCTTACCTCCTGCCCTTGGGATACAGAAAAGCAATTGCTTTTTTTAAACGTGAATGCAAAAAAATTAGACCTCGACAAAATACCCCCAGGCAATTTTGTTTTTTTAATAGATGTATCGGGCAGTATGGATATGCCTAACCGCCTGCCTTTGCTTAAAGCGGCTTTTCAGATGTTTGTAAAAAACCTGCGGGCAATTGATACAATTTCTATTGTTACATATGGAGGCAGTGTTGGCATTTGGCTGCAACCTACCAGCGGTGCCGAAAAAGAAAAAATAATAAAATCAATTGAGGAATTATCTGCCAGCGGCGATACACCCGGTGAAGCCGCAATTATGACCGCTTATGCAATTGCAAGAAGTACTTATAAGGATAAAGGAAGTAATCGGGTAATACTGGCTACCGATGGCGATTTTAATGTGGGCCTTACTTCTGAAAAAGCCCTGGAAGATCTCATAACCAAGGAAAGACAGGGTGGCATTTATCTAACCTGCCTGGGGGTAGGCATGGGTAACTTAAAAGACTCTAAACTGGCTACCCTGGCTAAAAAAGGAAATGGAAATTATGCTTACTTAGATAATATTATTGAAGCGGAAAAAGTATTGGTAAAAGAATTGACCCAAACTTTTTTTGCAGTAGCCGATGATGTATTTATGAACCTGAAATTTAATGCAGAGCTGGTTAAGGAATATCGATTGATAGGTTTTGATAACAGGAGGGATGCTATTGCCGACAGCAGTATAGACCTGGAAGGAGGAGAATTGGGAAGCGGCAATAGTGTACTGGCAATTTTTGAAATTGTACCGGCAAGCGATAAACTTTTTAAGCCAGATATTTTTCCAAAAGATGTTCTAGCTGAAATTGAAATGCGCTACAGCCTTTGTAATGATACAACGATTTTAACAATGAAAAATTCCTGCCTTGCCAATTATGCAGATTTTAAAAGTATTGACAAGGATCTGCAGTTTGCAACTGCTGTGGCTATGTTCGCACTTAAAATAAAACAATCCAAATATATAAAACCGGTTGACTGGCTGGATATTGAAAAAATAGCCAATGATTCCTATGATGCATCAAGTTATCTGCAAAAAGAATTTTTAGAACTGATAGGTAAGGCCGAAAATATATATGATACCAAAAAAAGAAAGAGAAATAAACGGGATTAAGAAAACATCTCCCTTACCTTATCAAAAAATGATTTGTCATTTTTATCGGGTTTGGGTTTAAAGTTTTCAGAGTGCTGCAATTTTTCCAGCATATCTTTTTCCGATGAAGAAACATGTTGCGGAGTCCATACATTGATCTGTATCAGTTGGTCGCCTTTTTCGTAACTGTTTACATTGGGGAAACCTTTGCCCTTAAGCCTGAAAATTTTTCCACTTTGAGTTCCTGGCGGTATTTTAATTTTTGCCCGGCCATCAATAGTTGGTACTTCTATCTGTGTGCCAAAAACCGCATCGGGTATAGATATATGCAGGTCGAAGGCAACGTTTAATCCATCCCTGTGTAACTGTGGATGCGCCTCTTCTTCAACCAACACAATTAAATCTCCCGCAGCACCGCCACGTTCTCCGGCATTACCTTTTCCACTCAGGCTTAATTGCATGCCTTCCTGTACACCGGCAGGTATATCAATTGCCATAGTTTCTTCACCATAAACCCTTCCATCTCCTTTGCAGGCTGTACATTTATGAGTTACCGTGCTTCCTTCGCCATTGCAGGTTGGGCAGGTAGTTACTGTTTGCATCTGCCCTAAAAAAGTATTTTGTACCCTGCGTACCTGTCCGCTGCCGCCACAGGTACCACAGTTTTGTACACTGTTTTTATCTTTAGCTCCACTGCCACCGCAATTATTGCAACCAACATATTTTTTAACTTTAATGGTTTTTTGTGCGCCTTTCGAAATCTCTTCAAAATTCAATTTAATTTTTACACGCAGGTTGCTGCCACGTGTA
>JBKJLT010000124.1:0-3086 GCA_046596765.1 Ferruginibacter sp.
TGATGAAACCTTTGTTGTCATTGGCATTTCCTGTCCGCCAGCTGCTAAATTTCCCTGTCCTTCAATTGTCATTTTCTTTTCTTTAATTATACCTGTTGAAAGTTCAACAATGTTATCCGAATTAATTTTTGAATCCATAGTAACCGTTAATTCCGCACCCTGTGCCTCCACAACTTTCCTGATGCTCGCTGTTGTGCTAACAGTAATAGTAGCATTGTTGCCATCAATTTGTTTTAAAGTATAAGTGTTATTTATTTTTAGTCCATCGGTATTAGAGGAATCTGTCCAGGTATCTCCGGATTTTTTGCCTAGTGGCAAAAGCATGAACACACCTGAAATTCCATTGTCTGCACTGCCCCCCATTATAGATTGCATTACTTTAGTAATATCTTCTGTAGCATCTTTACTATCTTTTTTTTCTACAGGTTTTCCATTTAGTAAAATTTCCACATCAATGGGCTGTAATTTTGCGCTGATGGATTTTCCCATTTCACTATTCATGTCTTCTTTTTTCTCTGTATCAAAATCAACTGCCGGTGCCATGCCACCGCTCGTTTTTACTTTCATTTTAATTAAAGTAGTGGTAAGCAAATATCCTGTGGACTTCACTTCTTTTACTTCTACAGTACTATTTACCACCGTTTCTGTAATGGTTTCCATACTTTGTCCCATCATTTCAATACTCACTGAACCTTTTGTAGTGGTAGTAGCTTCAAGTTTTTGATTTTTGCTCAAAACAATTTTATCTGATACAGTCTGCGCAAATGAAAATTGCAATAACGAAAACCAAACAACAAAAAGGGTAATAATTTTTTTCATTTTTAATTTCAATTTTAGGTATGCAAATATAGTTTGCATGCATGCAGCATTTTTACGTTTAATAAACCTTTAACAGGCAAGATAAAGTATGGTTTATGCTGATAAGCAGTAACTTGTTATAAATTATTTCACCTTGAATAAAGAACATTGGGCACTTGTAATTTTTTGGATATTGTATTGTGTGCTGCACAGTTTTCTGGCTGATGTTTCAGTGAAAGAAAAAATTAAAAAACTTACTGGCAATACATTCAAATATTACCGGCTTGCCTATTCTTTATTTGCGGCAGCAAGTTTAATTTTTTTAATGTGGTATCAGTTTTCAGTAGTTAGCTCACACATTTTTTTAAATACTTTTATTCAACTGGGTGTATCATTGTTTTTAATTTTCCCCGGACTAATTGTGATGATCATCTGCATAAAAAAATATTTTTATGAGCTTAGCGGCATACAGGTTTTAAAAAAGGAAGAGCAGCAGATAACGCTCCAAAAACAAGGGCTGCATAAATATGTACGGCACCCTTTGTATGCTGGTACTTTATTATTTGTGTGGGGATTATTTTTAATGTTTCCGTTGCTGAGTAATTTACTTGCCTGCTTAATAATTATGGTATATATTTTAATAGGTATTAAGCTGGAGGAAAAAAAATTGGTGATAGAGTTTGGTGATGAATACAACCTTTATGCTAAAACAGTTCCTATGCTTATTCCAAATTTTAGATCAGGTTATACAAAAAAATAAGGGCTCCGTTTGTACAGAGCCCTTTAATGCATTTGGAAAATATCGACTTATCCGATTAATTTCACATTTACAGCATTCATGCCTTTTTGACCATTCTGAAGATCAAATTCAACTTTGTCGTTTTCTTTGATCTCATCAATCAATCCGCTTGCATGTACAAATGTTTCCTTATTGGAATCATCGTGTTTGATAAAACCGAATCCTTTTTCAGAGTTGAAAAACTTAACGGTTCCTGTTGTTTTACTGTCCATTGTTGTATTATTTTATTAATTAAGCTGCGAATATACACTTTTATTTTTAATGTTACAAGGTTTACAGAAATTGACTGCCGAACCCAATTACATTTTTAAAAAATCTAAAACATGATTTTTAAAAAGTGAAATACTTTGAATGTGAGGAATATGCCCTACGCCTTGTAAAATAATCAGCTTACTGCTTTTTATTTTTTTTGCTGCTTTAGCAGCTAAAACGGGATAATTGCCATACAATTTTTGTTTTTGTTTGGGCAGCATTTCTTTACCGACAACAGTTCTGTCTAATTGGCCTACCAATAATAATGTGGGGCAAGAAATTTTTTCGAACTCGTACAAAACCGGCTGCTCATAAATCATTTGATACGTTAAAGCATTTACCCAGGCAACGCTTGCAAAGTCCTGTTGCTTTAAAGGCTCTGCCTGTAATTTTACATATTGTTCATACTCAGGCTTCCAAATGGGGTAATACATTTGTTGATATTTTTTAATTGATTCATAAGTCGCATCCATTTCTTTTTTGTACTGCTGCTCCATTGTTTTGTAGGGTATAAATTTCTTATAATCCTCTAATCCCAGCGGATCTTCTAGAATAAGCTTTGCCGTGTATGCAGGAAACATCAGGGCAAACCTTGTTGCCAGCATACCACCCATTGAGTGCCCGATAACAATTGCTTTATCTATTTTTAAAGATTCTAACAGTAGCTTGTTATTCTGCGCAAGCATTTCAAAACTATATTTTGCATTGGGTTTTGATGATTGCCCCCAGCCAATTTGGTCTGGTGTAATAACCCTGTAGCCAGCCTCGGTTAAAAATGCAATCACATCTTTCCAGTAGTATCCGGTAAAATTTTTTCCATGAAATAGAATTACGCTTTGCCCGTTTGGGTTTTTGGCAGCAATATCCATGTACGCCATTTTGGTATCTTGGCCTTCAATAGCTACTGTAAAATATTTTACCGGATGTGGATATGGGATGCTTTGCGCCTGTGTTATACAAAAAAATAAAGCAGTTAATGAGAAAAGATATATTTTCTTAGATACCATAAAATAATTTAGCTAAATGGTAAATAAAACCGGGCCAAAACTTATGTATAAAAAGCTAAAAATATCGGGGGAATTATTTGCGTGGAAGAATGAGGTTAAGTTGTTTTTTTAGAATCTCAGCTTTAATAAAATCTGTTTTGCCAAGATATTCCCCATCTACCTGAAAATGTATTTTTTTGGTTGTGCTTATTTGCGCAGTTGTTGCCTGAAATAATTCCACCTTTTTAGGG
>JBKJLT010000155.1:0-2842 GCA_046596765.1 Ferruginibacter sp.
GGCATACATCTGGTGTGCAAGCTTTTCATTGTACCCGATTCTTGAATTATAATATCCTGCAAAACCTTCCGTTAAATAAGTCAGTTGGTCTTCCACCCTTTTATCGCCACTGCCCAATATTAAAAAATTCATCTTTTTACCCAACTGGCTTATTGCATCTATAATTGCCTGCGGCAAAAGGTCGGCGGCTTTTTCGCCAACCAGCCTACCAATATAAATAAATAGCGGTAGTTTTTCATCAAGCCTGAAATCATTGCAAAGTTTTTTCTTGTTTAAAAGTTTGCCTGCTTCAGCATCTTTTAATGAATAATTATCCAGTATGTATGTATCGGTTTCAGGATCCCAAACTACGGTATCAATACCGTTTAGTATCCCGCTTGACTTTGCTCTTTCCATCCTGAATAATTGTTCCAACCCATTTGCCTGCTGGGTAAGTTCATCCATATAACTTGGGCTAACGGTAGTAACCCTGTCGGCACATTTAACGGCACAGGCAAGCGGGTTTATGTTATTATTCCAGTCTAATAAACCACCTTGCCAGCTATCCCACGCAGGTAAATAATTACTTTTATCCCAACTCATCCAGCCCTGGTATTGTGCATTATGAATGGTAAGTACCGTTGGTACTTCAGCAAGATGTCGGTAATCAAAACAATTACGCATCATAAAAGGTATCAGGCCTGCATGATAGTCGTGTACATGAACGGCATCGGGCCTGTGTTCCCAGCGGGAGAGCCAGTCTACAACAGCTATCTGAAACAGGATGAAACGTTCAGTATCGTCGTCGTAACCGTAAACCAATTCTCTGTCAAGCATTCCATTAATATCAACGCAATACAGATCAAAGTCGAGTTTGTTGGTTTTTTCTTTGATGATGGTGTATTCAAAATGTGTATTACCCATCATAAAACCTCCTTTATTTTCTACGTTCCATTCGTTTTCGTACAAAAATTTTGTACGGTACATAGGCACCACTACTTTGGCAATATGCCCAAGCTGTTGCTGATACTTTGGCAGGGCTCCTACCACATCGGCCAGGCCGCCAACCTTTGCATACGGGTAACATTCAGCACTAACATGTAATATTTCCATTCAATTTTTTTATTGTTGTTCAATTTAGCAATCATTTTTGATTGATACACAATTTGAAACGAAATATTTTTCTCAATGATAATTTTAATCTATTTTCAACCACTTAAAAAATAACGATATGCCAACAGAACAAACCGACGTGATTACGCCATTACAAAATCAAGGCCTTAAAGAAACAAACTATGGTGCATTGGGTACTTTGGTAACGGTGTTCTTTTTCTGGGGATTTATTGCTGCAGGTAACAGCGTGTTTATTCCTTTTTGTAAACATTATTTTAACCTGGATCAGTTTCAAAGCCAGTTAATTGATTTTGCTTTTTATACTGCTTATTATCTGGGAGCATTGGCACTATTTGCGTACGGTGCATTTGGAGGAAAGGACCTGGTTGGTAAATGGGGCTATAAAAAAAGTATTGTGTATGGCTTACTTTTTTCGGCACTGGGTGCAGCAGCCATGATTATGGCAGTTAATGCAAATACTTTTACCGGTATGTTAGTTGGATTATTTATTGTGGCATTGGGATTTTCGCTGCAACAAACGGCAGCACAGCCTTTCGCCATTTCGTTGGGAGATCCTGCAACCGGCACCAGTCGTGTTAATCTGGGTGGCGGCATAAACTCTTTTGGTACTACCATTGGTCCTATTGTGGTTGCAATTGCCTTGTTTGGCAGCACAGCTGCAATTACCGATGAACAAATTGCAGCACTAAGCTTAAGTAAAGTTATCGTTCTGTATACCTGTGTTGGTGCATTGTTTTTAGCGGCTGCGGCATTGTTTTATTTTTCTAAAAAAGTACCACCAGGCATTTCGTTGGAAACTGTAGAAAGTGGTTCTAAGGCATTATACACCTTGTTGATAATGACAGGACTGTTAATCATTATGTTTGTGCCCGTTTTCAGCAGTTATAAAACTGATCCAGCTACTTTGTCGGATGTTGAAAAACATGCACTGGAAGCCTACCGTTTAAAATGGCTATTGGGAGCTTTAGCAGTTGTAGTGATAGGCCTGCTTGCTGCAAATATGACGGCTAAGAAAAAATCAAAGGGATGGGGTGCCATGCAATACCCTCAGTTAGTATTAGGGATGCTGGCAATTTTTGTTTATGTGGGTGTAGAGGTTGCTATTGGCAGTAATTTAAGTGAGTTACTTAAACAAAAAGATTTTGGCGGCTTTCAGTCATCTCAGGCAGCACCTTATATATCTATGTACTGGGGAAGTTTGATGATAGGCCGCTGGGCAGGTGCTGTCTCGGCATTTAAACTGTCAGATAATTCAAAACTTTTATTGCAGATCATTGTTCCGTTGATTGCCTTTGGAATTATTATTGGTGTGAACACCGTGGCACAATATGATATGAAGCCATTATACTATTATATTGTTTGTGTGTTGATACAAATCGCTGCTTTTTATATAAGCAAAAACAAACCGGCCCGTACATTATTAATTTTTAGTTTGCTTGCTGTAGCAGCAATGATCATTGGTACTATGACTACAGGGACAATTGCCATTTATGCTTTTTTAAGTGGCGGTTTATTTTGTTCTATTATGTGGCCATGTATTTTCACATTGTCAATTGCGGGGCTGGGCAAATATACTACTGAAGGATCTGCTTTCCTTATTATGATGATACTGGGTGGTGGTATAATACCGCCCATACAGGGCAAACTGGCCGATGTTATTGGTATTCATCAATCTTATTGGGTGCCTGTAGTTTGTTTTGCATACCTGGCATTTTTTGCTTTTGCTGTA
>JBKJLT010000462.1:0-3569 GCA_046596765.1 Ferruginibacter sp.
TATACTTACGGCATACACAGCTATGTGCAAAATCACATACACGAATCGGCCTGGATGATTAGTACCGAAGCCGGTAAAGATGTTTGCGAAGCAACTATTGAAGAAGTGTATAAGGAAATGAAGTTACTGCGTGAAGACCTTGTTGATGAAGATGAATTGATGTTGGTGAGAAACTATTTAATTGGAACACTTCTCGGCGACCTGGATGGTCCGTTCCAAATTATGGGCCGCTGGAAAAACCTGGTGCTTAATAACCTGGATGGCGATTATTTTTACAGGTCGATAGAAACGATAAAGACCCTTTCGGCAGAGGAGTTGCGTGAGCTGGCAAAAAAATATTTAAATCCTGCCGATTTTTACGAATTAGTTGTAATTTGATGCTATGCAAAAATGGTTTTTTAAAGTATTGGTTTGTTCGGTAAATGTTTTTATACTGGAGATGATTTTACCCGGTGTTGAAATAACAGATTTTGGCTCAGCTGTTATTGTAGCCGTTGTTTTGTCTTTGCTTGATGCGATAGTTAAACCGCTCCTCATAATACTTACGCTACCTGCAACCATTTTAACGCTGGGGCTTTTCCTGTTTGTAATCAATGCAGGCATTATTTTACTGGATGATTATTTTGTGCATGGCTTTAAAGTAGATAGTTTTTGGCATGCCTTGTTATTTGGTGCTGTGCTTTCCTTCTTCAATTCATTGGTACACAAAAGGGCTTTTCCGGTTGAGAAGAAAAAACAGGAGAGTTAGGTTAGGCTAAGAGCTGAAAGAGAAAATGAGCCAAAGAGATTCTCTTTTATCTCCTCCCCTCCTTTGTCCTCTTAGCCAAAAAAGCTCCTTAGTCAATTTGCATTTTATAACGCTTAGCCTGTTCTTTAATAATTTTTTCTACTTCAGTTTCTAATGTGTTTTCCTGTTTGGTAGCTGCTGCTTTTTTTCTTACCTCAGTAATGTATGCGTCACGTTTGGCACTAAGCTCATTTATCTGCTGATTTACAGCTGAGCGTTGTTTTGCTTTTTCTTCAACTATAATTTTTATTTCTTCTTTCGATTTATTTTTCAAACTGTCAGGTAAATTATTTTTATCAGCAATAGCCTCATCAAGCCTGCCTTTAGCTTTTGCATCAACAAGGTCCCACGAAGAATTATCATACACTTTATTGTTGGCTTTGGTTTTTATACGGGCAATTTCTTGTTTTTTGCTTGCCTGGGCATTTGCTACATCCATCTTACTTTGTTTAGCCGCATAACTTGCGCCGGCATATCCGTAGGTCATGTAAGTGTTATTTAAATTTCCATTCAACGTAGTTAATAAACTATCATACGGCGTTGGTATATCTTCATTTTTTGCATTTTGATTTATGTTGGTAAAACTTCCGTTGCCACATTCTCCTGCCAGGTTCCAGTGTTCCCGTATTCCCTGCATTTTATCCCCGCAATAAATGGTATTTACAATCACGCCTTTGGTTTTTGCTTCGGTACAGGCTTTGGTGTAATGCAGGCTGCCCTGCAAAAAATCTTCATTACCGGCAATAAAAATTACTTTGTAGTTTTCGGGTGCAGCATCCCACTGCAATTGCTGCAGGGATGTATAAATAACCTGTCCGCAATATTCATCGCCGCCATTAGTTTTTAAACTGAATAAATTTTCCGACAACGAATCCAGGTCACTGATAAAGCCATTAATCTGTTTTACATATCCTGCTTTTACATCGTTGTTCGATCTTCCATATTCATATAAAGCAATTTCAATTTTTGGAGAAACATTTCCATCGCATTTTGCTTTGCCCATGATATTCACCATATTCCACAACTGGGCTTTGGCCTGTTCAATCAACCCATCCATACTGCCGCTTACATCTAATAAAATAGCAACCTGTATTTTAGGGTTTGCAACATTGTTTTTTTTGTTTTTGGGAGAAGAAGGAGAAATAAAGGAGCTGAAAACAAATGCGGCAAAAAACACCAACAATGTTATTGGAAAAATAGTTTTTAGTTTCATGATGTTTAGTTTTAGTTGATTTGGTAAAGCTTAATTGATAGTTTAGAGCTAAGATGCGGACTTATAGCACTATGCACAAACTTTAAATGTTAAAGAAAAATCAAAGAAAAACTCCACCAACTGAAAAGGCGTTTTCACACAGTTGTATTGCAATAGCCCCGTTTTTTTATTAATTATTCTTTTCTGTGTTTCTGTACCCCTGTGGCAAATTCAATTACTTTTGTAAATCCAAATTACAAGTATGCAATTCCAAAGAAAAGAACTGACTGATAACGAACTGGTTTCTATATACAAAAGCATTTTATTACCCCGCATGATTGAGGAAAAAATGCTGGTGCTTTTACGCCAGGGCAAAATAAGCAAATGGTTCAGCGGTATTGGCCAGGAAGCTATTGCGGTTGGTGCAACTATGGCCATGCAGCAGGACGAATGGATTATGCCGCTGCATCGCAATCTGGGTGTATTCACAAGCCGCAAAATGCCATTAAGTAAACTGTTTATGCAATGGCAGGGCAATAAAGAAGGCTACAGCAAAGGGCGTGAACGAAGTTTTCATTTTGGCACCAAGGAACATCATATCTGTGGTATGATATCGCATCTTGGCCCGCAAATGGCCATTGCAGATGGTGTGGCGCTGGCTTATAAATTACGTGGCGATGAAAAAGTTTCCCTGGCTTTTACTGGCGATGGCGGCACCAGCGAAGGCGATTTTCATGAAGCATTGAATATTGCTGCGGTATGGGATTTGCCGGCAATCTTTATCATTGAAAATAATGGCTACGGTTTAAGTACACCAACCAGCGAACAGTACCGCTGTAAAAATCTGGTTGATAAAGCCATTGGTTATGGAATTGAAGGAATACAGATTGACGGCAACAATATTTTATCGGTTTATGATACCATCAAAGGCGTTCGTGATTATTGCATCAAAAATCAAAAGCCTTATTTAATTGAGTGTATGACTTTTCGCATGCGGGGACATGAAGAAGCAAGCGGTGTAAAGTATGTGCCACCCGAAATGTTTGAGCAATGGGCAACAAAAGACCCTGTAAAAAATTATGAACAATATCTTATTACTGAAAATATTTTAACTCCTTCGCAGATTGAAACAATTAAAGCAGAAACAAAATCATACATTGAAACAGAGCTTAGCATTGCCAACAATGCCAAGTCGTTAATTCCAGATACACTGGAAGAGATAAGCGATGTCTATGCACCATTACCACAAGAACAATCTTCGCTTAATTCTTCCAGGTTTCCTCCCCCGTCGGGGTTCACTGATAAGGGAACGAACGAAGTTCAAGAGGGGGCCATGGCTCGTTTCATCGACGGCATCAAACAAGCGCTCCATCAAAGCATGCTCAAACATCCCAACCTCATCATTATGGGGCAGGATATTGCAGAGTACGGCGGTGCTTTTAAAATTACCGAAGGTTTTGTGGAGGAATTTGGCAAAGCAAGAATACGCAATACGCCTATTTGCGAAAGCGCTGTTGTGGGTGCAGCTTTAGGATTAAGTTTAGAAGGATATAAAGCCATCATGGAAATGCAGTTTGCCGATTTTGCAAC
>JBKJLT010000532.1:0-13454 GCA_046596765.1 Ferruginibacter sp.
ATCTAACACTTCGGGCATTCCCATACACATGATGACGGAAGGCAGAAGCGACGATTTTAAAAAGCATTTTTGTGGTACGCACTTTTTTAATCCGCCGCGTTATCTGCGTTTGCTGGAGATCATTCCAACACCTCATACCGATCCGGAAGTGGTGGATTTCTTAATGCACTATGGTGATCTTACTTTAGGTAAAACAACTGTGCTTTGTAAAGACACGCCTGCCTTTATTGCAAACCGTGTTGGTGTTTTTGGTATGATGGCCATTATGAATGCCATGGAAAAACTACAGTTAAATATTGATGAAATTGATGCGCTTACAGGTCCACTAATCGGTCGTCCTAAGTCTGCAACATTCCGCACTGCAGATGTGGTTGGTATTGATACTTTGGTGAAAGTTGCAAAGGGCGTTGCTGATAATTGCCCCGATGATGAAGCAAAAGAGATGTTCAACATACCAACCTGGTTAAATAAAATGGTTGAGAACAACTGGCTGGGCGATAAAACAGGCCAGGGATTTTTCAAAAAAACAAAATCCGCCGCAGGCGAAAAAGAAATTTTGACATTGAATTTGCAAACAATGGAATATGCTGCCAGGCAAAAGCCAAATTTTGCAACTTTAGAAACCGCCAAACCTATTGAAGATTTAAAAACAAGAATAAAAGCTTTGTGTGCAGGTACCGACAAAGCAGGAGAATTTTACCGCCAGTTTCACTACAATCTCTTTTCTTACATTTCTCACCGCATTCCCGAAATAAGTGATGAATTATACCGCGTTGATGACGGTATGATGGCAGGCTTTGGCTGGGAGATTGGTGCTTTTGAAAGCTGGGATGTATTGGGTGTAGCAAGAACGGTGGAGGCTATGAAAGCTGCGGGTTATAAAGTGGCGGCATGGGTTGATGAAATGATTGCAACTGGTGTAACATCTTTTTATAAAGTAGAAAATGGAAAGCGGTTTTGCTATGATGTAGCCAGCAAATTGTACAAAACAATGCCGGGTGCCGAAGCCTTTATTATAATGAAGAATTTTGAAAATGAAACCGTTTGGAAAAATTCGGCCTGCCGTACTTATCATTTGGGTGATGATGTTTTAGGCCTGGAATGGTACACAAAAATGGGCAGTATCGGTGGCGAAGTGCTGGAAGGTATTCAAAAATCAATTGCACTTGCAGAAGAAAAATATAAAGGATTGGTTATTGCCAATGATGGCCCCAACTTTAGTGCTGGTGCTAATGTTGCGATGATATTTATGATGGCAATTGAACAGGATTATGATGAAATTGATATGGCAATACGCCAGTTTCAAAATACAATGATGAGGGTTAGATATTCGGGAATTCCCGTTGTTCTAGCACCACATGGTTTGGCCTTGGGTGGCGGTTGCGAAATGAGTTTACATGCAGACAGGGTAATTCCTGCTGCAGAAACCTATACTGGACTGGTTGAAGTTGGCATTGGTGTTATTCCCGGTGGTGGTGGTACCAAGGAATTTGTTTTACGGGCATCGGATGAAGTGCATGCCGGTGAACCAGAAACCATTCCTCTGCAAAATCGTTTTTTAACGATTGCGACTGCAAAAGTTGCAACATCAGCTTACGAAGCTTACGACCTTGGCATTTACAGGCATGGACAGGATATAGTGAGCATTAACCAGGGCCGCCGTATTGCAGAAGCTAAGCAGGCCGTAATTGAATTGTACAATGATGGTTATGTAATGCCCGTACAACGTACCGATATAAAAGTGCTGGGCCGCTCTATGCTGGGTGCCATGCATGCCGGCATCAACGGCATGTTGCGGGGAAATTATGCAACCGAGCACGATGTGACCGTTGGTAAAAAACTGGCTTATGTTATGTGTGGTGGCGATCTCAGCGAACCTACTTTAGTAAGCGAACAATATTTACTTGATTTGGAAAGAGAGGCATTTTTGAGTTTAACCGGTGAGAAGAAAACGTTGGAAAGAATTCAATCTATATTAAAGACGGGTAAGCCGTTGAGGAATTAAGAACATGGTCTGACGACCTCGTCTGACCATGTTCTTAATTCCAGTGAGCTGTTAACTTTAAGGAATAAAAGTTAAAAATGAAATTCACTCCTGAAAATATTTACCATGTTTACAATCAGGGAAATAATAAGCAGGATATTTTTATAGAGGATTTTCAATTCAATTATTTTCTCCAGTTGTACAAACAATATATTGTACCACATTGCGAAACTTTAGCATGGTGCTTAATGAATAATCATTTTCATTTTATGGTTTATGCTGATACCAGGTGCCTGGAATTAAAAAAGCAGGGTGGATTAATCCTTGATCCCATCACGAACGGATTTAGAAAACTGTTAAGTACCTACGCTCACGAATTTAATATTAAGAATAACAGGAGCGGCTCTTTGTTCAGACCAAAAACAAAGGCGATTTGTTTAAATGATGAAGCTGAACTGAATAACATGCACGGATCAAAACAGAACTATTATCTCAATACTTTTAACTACATCCATAACCAGGCTTTGGAAGCTGGTTTAGTAACCAATGCAGCATTGTGGAAATGGTCTTCCTATCGTTCTTACATAGGATTACGATCAAATTCTATTTGTAATATTGAACTTGCAAAAGAAATTTGTGGGCTGGTTTGATTTCATGGTCTGACGGCTTCGTCTGACCATGAAATCAAACATGGTAAGCTCTCTTAGGAAATTTTTGTGCTCAGTTAACAGCGAAGAATCATGGTCAGACGAGGTCGTCAGACCATGTGCGAAGATTGACTCGTAATTATAAAATCAAACACTTCAAAATGGGCGAAGTCGAACTCCAGCCAAATAATAATTTACTCATCATCCACGCAGTGATAATTATTTACGGCGATGCAGCCAACGAAGCCCTGGCATTTCAAATTGCAAGTGATATTGAAAAATTCTGGAACGCTGCTGAAGGCAAAGTGACCATTCGTGATGGCTGGTTTTCTAAAAAAATATACAAAGTAATGTTCAGCATTACCGGTAAATACGATCCGGAACTTACACCACAAATGGTTTTTGAAAATACAAACCCCCGCAATAATTATTTTCGCATAGAAGAATTTGCAAGCGGCGATATATCATTTGTTGATGACATTAATTCCAACACCGGTTATTTTAAACTCCAGAACATACTGGATAACTCCACCACTGCGGCGCATGAATTTGGCCATACACTTGGGTTGGTACATCCGCATAATCTGGATATAAGGGGGGAAGGAACACCCGGCATTATGTACCCACGAGGCACATTAGTTGATCCGCATTTTCAATATCATCCCGAAGTGGCGGCAGGAGAAAAAGGCGGAACCTTAAACCCATTTACCCGTAAAGTTTTACAGCAGGATATTGACGACCTGCACCTGGAGAATCTGGTTTTTGATAAAAATAGATTTGCTGTGCTCGGAGGCTTTTCATCTATATGGCATCAAAAACATCTTTAACTCATTCGTGTAAATTCGTGTAATTCGTGGCAAAACAAATATATGCCGAAGGCGATAATAGTTTTCAAGTAGTTTCTCAGGGATTAATAAAATTCAATTATCTTCATCGCCATATATACTTTGATCCATGGCAATACTCAGCATAAATAATCTTACAAAAAATTACGGAAAAATACGGGCGCTGGATAATGTGAGCTTTGAAGTGCCTTCTAAAACTGTGTTTGGTATTTTAGGGCCAAACGGAAGCGGTAAAACAACCCTGCTTGGTATTATTATGGATGTTATAAAATCATCCGGCGGTTCTTTTACCTGGGCTGGCAATGGACTTGCAGCAAATGATTTAAGAAAGAAGATAGGAACGCTGCTGGAAACACCTAATTTTTATCATTACATGAGTGCCGAAAAAAACCTGGAGATAGCAGCCAGAATTAAAGGCAGGGGCGAAGACGATATTGAAAAAGTATTGCGACTGGTAAACCTTTATGAAAGGAAAGATTCAAGGTTTAGTACCTATTCATTAGGGATGAAACAAAGGCTGGCCATTGCTGCTGCTTTGTTGGGCGATCCCGAAATTCTGGTTTTTGATGAACCAACTAATGGGTTGGATCCCGCCGGTATTGCAGAGATACGGGAGTTGATCAGGGAATTGTATAAGGGAGGAAAGACGATCATTATGGCAAGCCATATCCTGGATGAAGTGGAGAAAGTTTGCACGCATGTTGCCATCATTCAAAAAGGAGTTTTAAAAACGGTAAGCTCGGTTGCCGATTTAATGAATGCCACCGGTACCGATGTAACAGCAGCCGTATTGATTGAAATAAGTGCAGCAGATAATAATGCTTTAAAAAATATATTGGAACCAATGGCAGGAGTACAAACTGTTATTGAAGTTGATACTGATTTGCATTTGATATGTACCGAAGATATTACCGGTGAAATGCTTAACCGGTATTGCTTTGAAAAAGGGGTGGTGCTGAATAAACTTAATGTAAAACGAAAATCACTGGAAACCCGGTTCCTGGAAATTACAGGGAAGCAAAGCGACAAATAAACTTCTTAATAATTATATTCTCAGCAATGATTAATCTTTTAAAAATAGAGTGGCTTAAAGTAAAAAACTATACAGCTTTTAAAGTGATGACACTGTTTTTTATCATTGGCGTGTTTGCACTTAACTATATAGTTTTTATTGTTAACAAAAATATAGTTAAGAATGTGCCCGGCGCCGGCCTGGTATCTTTTTCGCCTTATGATTTTGAAAACACCTGGCAGTCAACCAGCTATGCAACAGGCTTTATTTTGCTTTTGCCCGCCTTGCTTTTACTGATGCTTTTTACAAATGAATTTACCTTTAAAACGCACCGGCAAAATATTATTGATGGTTTAAGCCGTCAACAGTTTATAAGTGTAAAAATTATGATGGCTTTAATTTTTGCACTGGCATCAACGGTACTGGTAATAATTTCGGCACTTATTTTTGGCTTTGCATCCGGCACCGCATTTTCTTTTAATGGAATACTGTTTGTTGGCTATTTTTTCCTGAAAGCATTGTCGTATAATTTAATCGCTATTTTATTTTCTGTATTGGTAAAACGAACAGGTTTTGCAATCGGCATATTTTTTATATACCTCGGTTCCGAAAATATTGTTTCTCAGTTGCTGAATGTTTTAAGCATGAAAATAAAACAGGAGAATGGTACAGACCTGGGCAATGTAGGTGATTATCTTCCCATGAATGCGGCAGACGGTTTGCTGGAATTTCCGGATAATCCAATTAAAACCATGAGTAAAGCAATCATGCCTGTAGATTATACCTGGCTGGTATTTGCATTGGCAATGGCATATCTCATACTCTTTTATATCTGGAGCCGCCGCAAATTTATTAATGCTGATCTTTAGCCGCTGCCAGATCTTCCAATGCAGCTTCAATGGTTTTGAATTTAAATTCAAAGCCGGTATCCAGTATTTTTTTACAGCTTACAGTTGTGCTTTTTAAAACCTCAATACTGCTTTGCCCCATCATTATTTTTAAAACAAATACAGGTACATTCACTGCCACAAAAAATTTCTTTTTTAATGCTTTGGCCAGTTGTATAGTAAGCGTTTTGTTGCTAACAGGATTGGGAGCCACGGCATTATAACTGCCCGATAAATTTTCATTTTCAATACCAGCAATGTACATGTTGCACAGGTCATCAATATGCAGCCAGCTTACTATTTGTTTTCCACTGCTTAAAATGGCTGCAACGCCAAAACCCATTGGTTTTTTAAATTCAACCAATGCACCGCCATCGTTGCTGAGCACAATGCCGGTTCTTAATTTTACCAATCGCTTTCCTAATCCGGTAACAGATTCAATACTTGCTTCCCAGAGTTTACAGGTATTTCCCAGAAAACTGTCATCGCCTGCATCGGTTTCTGTAAAAGGTTTTACAGGTTCGCTATCGGCGCCATACCAACCGGTTGCGCTTGCACTAACAATTGCTTTAACGGTGTTGGTATTGTTTTTTAAAGTTTCATAAATGAGCCTGCTGCTTTCTGTGCGGCTGTCAACAATTTCTTTTTTGTAGGCCTCGGTCCATCGCTTATCCACTACGCCGGCACCAGCAAGGTGAATAATGTAGTCTGCCTGCTGTAAAACAGTAATATCTATTTCCTGTTTTTCTACATTCCATCGGGCATAACTAAGGCCCGGTTCAGCTTTTTTCCCGGTAATATCTCTGGTTAAAATAATTACAGCATACCCTTTTTTAATAAGTACTTTGGTAAGTGTTTTTCCAACTAGTCCGGTGCCCCCGGTTATTAATACTCTTTGCGTCATAAAAAATGTTAAATAATCTTATGTAAAAACAAAATTCAAGGCATCTTGTTCAATGTAATGTACAGTGGTTAGCCATTTAATCGTAATTTTAATTATAAAGCTTTACCTGCATGAATCGTATTTATCCCATTCTCTTTGTATTGTTTTTCAGTCTGCCATTTTCTGCCATTGCGCAATCGGTAACTATTTCTGATTTTGACAGGGAAGATAGCCGCGATATTAATTTTGAGATAATCGGTAAAATGAATGGCAATATCCTGGTGTATAAAAATATCCGCACCAATCACAAGATCAGCATTTTTGATAAGGACATGAATACGATTGAAACTGTTAAACTGGGCTTTATTCCCGACCGCACATTCAATGTTGATTTTATTTCGTACGCCAATCACTTTTTTATAGTGTATCAATACCAGAAAGGAGCCATCCTGCATTGCATGGCCGTTAAAATGGATGCAAAAGCGCAAAAAATAAGTGAGCCCGTAGAACTGGATACCACCAGGATTGGGATTGCAACAGATAATAAAATATACAGTACTGTCTACAGCGAAGACCGTTCAAAAATTGCCATCTTTAAAATACAGACACGTTACCAGAAATTTAATATGCAAACCCTCATCTTTGATAGTGAAATGAAACTGATCAGTAAGAACAGGCTGCTGACAGACTATAATGAGCGGAAAGACAGTTATGATAATTTTTTGGTTGGTAACGACGGGAGTTTCGTTTTTACTTTTGCCAAACAATTGGGCAACAGGGATAACAGCAATGCTTTAAGCCTGGTTATCAAGTCTCCGCTTCAGGAAATATTTGCTTACCAGGAAATAGAACTCAACGAAAAATATGTTGATGAGATAACACTTAAAATTGATAACAAAAATAGCCGCTACCTGGTTAATACTTTTTATTACACAAAAAACCGGGGCAATATAGAAGGCTTGTTTACATATATATGGGATAAGGCGGCCGACAAAAAAATAGCTCAGTTTACTCAAATTTATGATTCGCTGCGCAGCGAAGCAAAAAATGAAGGTATGTTACGCTTTGCACTGGATGATTTTTTTATACGCAATATTATTGTGAAGGCAGATGGCGGATTTATTCTGGCTGCAGAAGATTTTACAAGCAGCACCCGCGGCAATAATTTTAACCGCTATGATTACCTGTTCAATCCCTACTCACTATCTTCCGGCGGTTATTATTACAACCCTTATTCCGGGTATTACAGGCCTTTAAACAATTTCAACAATCAGCAAAGCACACGTTACTATTCTGATAATATTTTGATACTGAGTATCAATAAAACCGGACAGTTATTGTGGAGCAAAGTATTGCACAAAAGCCAGTTTGATGATAATGAAGAAAACTTTTTGTCTTTTTCCACCATTACATCAGGCAGCGAAATACATTTTCTTTTTAATGAAGACAAGAAATTCCAGATCATTTCCGATCAGGCTATCTCTGCTGATGGAACCATTAAAAGATATCCCACATTAAAAAGTCCGCAAAAAGGCTATGAATTTATGCCCAGCTTAAGCAAACAGGTTGGGGCCAGCCAAATTATTATTCCCTGCGCATACCGCAACAATATTTGTTTTGCCAAAATAGATTTTTAGTTTTTGTGTGTTTAGTGGCAAAATATTTTTTGCAGCGAAGCTGAGAAAAAAATCTTACTGCATTAGCAAATACCTTAAAACTTTTTTGTCCGCAGGATGCTGTGCATGAGTGCTTCTGGCTGACAACTTTTGAAATTAAGACATGCTCATTTCCAAACAGTTTTCATCAAGTAATAATAATTGCGCAATTTTGCCTTGTCAATTTTTTGCTCAACATTAACCATCACTAAGTGACCGGAACTTTTAAAGCCAATAATTCCTATAACAATTTTTTACTGTTATTATATGGGTTGCTGCTAAAGCTACCAATGTTCCTCCATCCCAATGTTCCCGAGCCTCAGCAGGTTGACGGATTCCTGTACCGGGCAATATTAAACTGGCTAAAACCCGCTGCAATACAATTTCATTTAATTTTTCCGATTATCACATTTATTTTATTGTTTTCACAGGCTATTTACTTTAATAAACTGGTTAACAACCTGCGTATCATGCAACGTCCGCATTACCTTACGGGTATGAGTTATCTGCTGATTACCTCTTTGTTCAGCGAGTGGAATGTGCTTTCAAGCCCGCTAATCATTAATAGTTTATTAATTTGGGTATGGTCAAAAATGAGTGGTTTGTATAGCGATCAAAATCCCAAGACTGCTTTATTTAATATTGGTATTGCTATAGGAATCAGCACGTTTTTTTATTTCCCTTCCATTGCATTTACAGCCTTAATCATTTTTGGCCTTGCCATTACCAGGCCTTTTAAACTGGCAGAATGGCTGATGGCTTTACTGGGTATTTTAACACCCTACTATTTTTTAATAGCATTTGTTTTTTTAACCGATAAATGGAAAGGGTATAAATTTCCGGGCTTCGCTGTTACGGCGCCCGTATTTGAACAGTCAAGTTGGGCTTATGCGGCAATATTCATTGTGCTTATAAGTTCTGTTATTGGTATATTTTACATACAGCAAAATTTCAGGCGGCAGCTTATACAGGCCCGCAAAGCCTGGAACCTCACTTTTTTGTATTTGCTGGTAGCGGTTTTTGTGCCATTTGTAAATGCAACCCATTCCTTCGAATACTGGATACTTTGTGCCGTACCGGTATCAGCTTTTGTGGCCGCCGTTTTTTTATATCCTGCTAAAAACTGGTTCCCTGCTGTATTACATTGGCTAATGGTCGCTTTTGTTATTGTTATCAGCTACTTCGCCTGAAAATTGAAATCTGAATAGTACATTTGCATCGGGTTTTTTTTGTTACCGGCTTTAAATTATTGGTCATCATCGTTGTGAACTTGTTCTGTTCTTCTTTGTTTTTAGTAAAAAGAAAGAAGAATCTCACTTTTACTGCATTGCAAAACTGAGCAGCCCAACATCAAATTTTTAAACAACATTAGTACATGAAATTTGGCGTAGTAATTTTTCCCGGCAGTAATTGCGACAGGGATATGATTGAAGCACTGCAACACGATTTGCAGCAGGAAGTGATTCAACTTTGGCATAAAGATAAAGACCTGGGTATGTTTACTACCGATGATTGTATTGTACTGCCCGGTGGCTTCAGTTATGGCGATTACCTGCGTTGCGGTGCCATAGCCCGTTTTAGCCCTATGATGCAGCGTGTAATTGAATTTGCCAATAAAGGCGGAAAAGTTTTGGGCGTTTGCAACGGATTCCAGATTTTATGCGAAAGCGGTTTGTTGCCCGGCGTATTATTGCGCAACAGCCAGCAACAATTTGTTTGTAATAATGTTTTTATTAAAGAAACTACTTCTGAAGCAGCGCACAATCTTTTGACTGCGCTCAAGATTCCGGTTGCACATGGTGAAGGAAGGTTTTTTGCCAATGAAGCCACTTTGGGAGATATGGAAATGCATCGCCAGGTCATTTATCGTTATTGCGATGAGCAAGGAAATATCAATGCTGGAGCCAATCCCAACGGTGCTATGCATAATATAGCCGGTATTTGCAATAAAGAACGTAATGTTTATGGTATGATGCCACATCCAGAAAGGGCTGTAAGTACAGCTTTGGGTAATATTGATGGCAAAAAGATTTTTAATCATCTGTTTGGAATAAATTAACAATCACAGCGGTTAAATGGTCGTTAACCCGACAGCTAACCGGTTTATAATTTCGTAAATTTGTACATGAAAAAATTATACATGAAAAAAATATTAGTAGCTGCGTTTTTAATTTTGTTTGCAGGTTTTGCAAATGCCCAAATCAATAATCCTGTTACCTGGACTTACACGGCTAAAAAAACTGCAGACAAAACCTATGAGTTGCACATGACCGCAACTATTGGAGGTAACTGGCATTTATATGCACAGGATGCCGGCAAAGGACCGGAGCCAACCAGTTTTGTTTTTACTCCAAATCCATTGGTTAAGTATGATGGTAAAGTAAAAGAAATTGGAAAGCAGGAGCAATCCTTTGATAAAAACTTTAATTCAACCCTTAAATACTATGCCAATAAAGTTGATTTTGTGCAAAAGATAAAAGTAAAATCTGCAACAGCAACTGTGGTAAAAGGGGTTGTAAATTTTATGGTTTGTAACGACAGGCAATGCCTTCCTCCAAGAGACGTTCCTTTTACCATTAATATTGGTGGAAAATAAAACTGCTTTATAATATTATCCCGATAACATCTTATCGGGATTTTTTTTAAATAAGAAACCATGCACTATAAAAAAATTGCAGCACTGCTTACTGCATTTATATTTCTTTTTCATTTTTCCCTGCCGGCGCAGGATTCATCTGCTGTAAACTGGCAGGCAAGCGGTAAAAAAATTGCAGACAATCAATATGAAATACGTCTTAAAGGAACTATAAAGAACGGTTGGCATGTTTACGCCAAACCCATTGCCTCTGCTGAATTAGAGGGTTTAAAAATTACATTTTCCGATTCTTCCATTCAGCAAAATGGCAGCCAGCAGTTAACAGGAAATTTTAAAACTATTACAGATAAAAATTTTGATACGCAGGCAGAAGTAGCAGAAACGAATCTTGAAGTTGTTCAAAAAATTACACTAACAGGAGATGTGCCATCAAAATTAAAAGCAGTTTTACTATACAATACGGCCAGCAACGAAGCTTTTATTCCCGAAGAAAAAAAGATTGAAATTGACATGAAAGGCGGAGTGGATGTATCAGCCTCCAACCGGATATTAATACCATCCATTGATTTAAAAAAGCCGGTGAATGCTTGTGGCGGCACCGGCATAACTGCACAGGAATCGGGCTCCGGCGGCGGCAGTGGGCTCTTAACTATTTTTATTTTAGGATTTTTGGGTGGCCTTGTGGCACTGATAACGCCTTGTGTATTTCCCATGATACCTTTAACCGTATCCTTTTTTACCAAAAAAGCAACTTCAAAAAAGCAAGGCATTTTTAACGCATCGCTGTATGGCTTTTTTATCTTTCTAATTTATATTTTATTAAGTCTTCCATTTTATTTTTTAGACAGTGCCAGCCCCGAGATATTAAACTCGGTATCTACCAATCCATGGCTTAATGTGGTTTTCTTTGCAGTTTTTATCATTTTTTCATTATCATTTTTTGGATTGTTCGAGATAACATTGCCAAGCAGCTTTTCTGGCAAGGCCGATGCAAAAGCCGGCACCGGCAATGTATTGGGCATATTTTTTATGGCGTTAACATTAGCTATCGTTTCTTTCTCATGCACCGGGCCTATTTTAGGTTCCTTACTCGTGGGTTCATTAACCGGAGGAGCTATACAGCTTACGGTTGGCATGGGTGGTTTTGGTTTGGCTTTGGCACTGCCTTTTGCATTATTTGCATTGTTCCCTAACTGGTTAAACTCCTTACCAAAATCCGGTGGCTGGTTAAATTCAGTTAAAGTTGTTTTGGGGTTTATTGAAGTGGCATTGGCTATCAAATTTCTCTCAAATGCCGATCTGGTAAAGCATTGGGGATTATTAAAGAGAGAAGTATTTATTGGTATCTGGATTGTTGTGGGTATTGGCTTAACCCTTTATTTGTTGGGTAAAATTAAATTTCCGCACGATAGCCCTATAAAAAAACTCAATAAGTGGCGCATTGCATTGGCTATATTATTTGGAGCATTTACAATTTATTTGATACCGGGCGTAACCAATACCAGGTATGCAAACCTTAGTTTAATCAGTGGTTTTCCACCACCTCTTTGTTATAGTATTTATCAAAATCCTGTTAACTGTAAAGGTTTTGAGCCTATACTGGATTACGAACTTGCTTTAAAAAAATCAATAGCAGAAAATAAACCTATCTTAATTGATTTTACCGGCTATGCCTGCGTTAATTGTCGTAGGATGGAAGAGAATGTATGGACAGATGCGGAAGTACAAAGTATCATGAGCGAAAAATTTATACTTGTATCCTTGTATGTTGATGACAAGAAAAAATTGCCAGCCGCAAAACAATTTACTTACAAAACTAAAGACGGTATTGAAAAGGAAATTTTAACCGTAGGCGACAAATGGGCAACTTTTGAAACAGAGAATTTTAAAAACAATGCCCAGCCGCTTTATGCTATATTAAATGGTGATGAAATACTGATGAACAACCCGGTTGGCTACACACCCAGCGTTAAAGAATACAAGGACTGGTTGCTTTGTGGCCTGGACGCCTTTAAAAAATCAAAAAAATAATGGCCTGCCGAAAAGCTTTGCCAAAGTTTTAAACTTTGGCAAAGCGGTAAAACTAAAAACCTCCATATACACTGGAGGTTTTAGTTTGAATCGGGGGATTACAGATTTTCCTTCTCCAATGGAGAGGATGGAATTATTATAATGCAATTTGTTTTTCTGTCATCATTTTGCGCAGGTTAATTAAGCCATAGCGCATACGGCCTAAAGCAGTATTGATGCTGCAACTGGTTAATTCGGCTATTTCTTTAAAGCTTAAATCGGCATAATGGCGTAAAATAATTACTTCACGCTGGTCTTCAGGCAACAGGTCAACCATTTTTCTAACCTTATCCTGGCTTTGGCCATTCATCATTTTTTGATCGGCACCGGGCTCGGAGAAATCCAATACTTCAAAAATGTCGCGGTCGTCGCTGGTTTTAATAGTTGGCGTACGCTTAACTTTTCTGAAATGATCTACACACATATTATGTGCAATACGCATAGCCCATGGTAAAAATTTGCCTTCGTCGGTATAACGCCCACCTTTTAAAGTGTCAATTATACGGATAAAAACGTCCTGAAAGATGTCTTCAGTCAGATACCTGTCTTTTACCAGTAAGTAAATAGAGGTAAAGATCTTGTCCTTGTAACGGGTTACAATGGTTGCAAGGGCATTTGCATCGCCTTCCATATACAAATGGATAAGCTGCTGGTCGGTAAGATTGCTTAGGATTTTCATAAACTTCTACAGTTTTAGATTGTTAGGATAAATTTTAACAGGTCCAAAAAGTTGTGAAAAAATACGTAGAAGTCTTTTAGATAGGCTTGTAACGGCATTTCATTTTTTTGGATATTGGACTGTGAAAGTAATGATAAATTTTAAATCACCAAATTTTTTTTGCGATTTTTTGTACGGTGAATATAAGTTAAGTATT
>JBKJLT010000060.1:0-4438 GCA_046596765.1 Ferruginibacter sp.
TAGTGCCATGCTGGGTGAAAACCAGGCCAATATAGATGCGGTTATAGGTACAGCCAACTACGATATTGGGCACGTTTTTAGTACAGGTGGCGGAGGAATTGCCTCGCTGAACAGTCCATGCGTTGCAGGTTCAAAAGCAAGAGGTGTTACTGGTCTTCCTAATCCGATCGGAGATGCTTTTGATATTGATTATGTGGCTCATGAAATGGGGCACCAATGGGGTGGCAACCACTCAATGGCCGGTTGTGGCGCTTCTCCTCCAGGTACGAAATTTGAGGTAGGTAGCGGAACTACCATACAGGCATATGCCGGCATTTGTGGTGCTGAGAACATTCAGCCTAACAGCGACGCATTTTTCCACGCAATTAGTTTTGATGAAATTAGTAACTTTATAACAACGGGAAATGGAAACACCTGCGGTGTGTCAACAGCTACTGGCAATGGTTTGCCGGTAATTAATGCACTGCCGAATAATAACCTCAGTATTCCTCCAAGTACACCGTTTACATTATCTGGTACAGCCAGCGATCCTAATAACGACCCACTTACTTATTGCTGGGAGCAATGGGATACGCAAGGCACCCAAACCTGGAATGCCGGTGCAACTGCAGCAGCCGGAAATACGGTTCCTTTGTTTAAATCAAGAATACCTTTAACAAATGGTGTAAGAACTTTCCCAGATATAGCTGTGATTCTTGCTGGTTATCCGGCTAATCCGCCTTCAGCATTAGGTGGTTTAAAAGGTGAGACCTTATCACCAGTTGCCCGGGCCATTAATTTCAGACTTACTGTTAGAGATAACCGTGCCGGTGGCGGAGGTGTAGCTTCAAGCGGTGGCGGAGGTTGCCAAACTGCAACTCCATTTGTGGTAAACGTAGTTGGAACAACTCCTTTTGCAGTTACCTTACCGAATGGTGGCGAAAGTTATACCGGAGGTTCAACACAAACCGTTACCTGGAATAATGCAGGAACTAGTGCTGCACCTTATAACGTTGCTAACGTGATGATATCGTTGTCGACAGATGGTGGTTTAACTTATCCAACTGTTATACTTGCCAGTACTCCAAATGATGGTACGCAATCTGTAACAATACCAAATGTAACAACTACAACTGCAAGAATAAAAGTAGAAGCAGTAGGTAATGTTTTCTTTGACATTTCAAATGCCAACTTTAATATTACTGGTGGTGCAACAGCACCGGTTGTAACTATTAACCAGGCAGCGGCTCAGCCCGATCCAACATCAGTATCACCAATCAATTTTACGGTGGTATTTGATCAGACGGTAACAGGCTTTACTGCGGCGGGTGTAACTTTATCTGGTACAGCAGGAGGCCCATTAACTAAAGTTATAACAGGTGGACCAAGTACTTATAATGTAGCTGTGTCTGGCATGTCATCAAGCGGAACTGTTATTGCAACTATTCCTGCAGGTGTTGCCCAAAATGCTTCGGCACAAACCAACAGCGCATCTACAAGTACCGATAATACGGTTACTTATAATTTAGCAGCAGCAGTTTGTACCACTTTTGTGGGTACAGTTGGTCCTGCTAATACTCCTACAGCCCTAAGGGCAAACAGAGATGCAACTATTGCAACCTGTGGTGTTCCAGGGGCATGCGTAGCAGGTATTGCAGGAGCTTTACATTATGTACAGCGTACCTGGACAAACCCTGTTAATGCTGTTCAGTGTGTTACGGTAACTTATTCCAACCCTGCTACTAATTTTAGTTTTGTAACAGCGCATCTTGGTTCTGTTGACATTACCAATCTTTGTACCAACTTCCTTGGTGATCCGGGATCAAGCGCCCCAGCGGGAGGTGCACCAATTGTCTGGTCATTTAATGCACCGGCATTAGCAACAATAGTTTTCCATATAGGAAACGTTACTCCCGGACAAACAGCAGATTATAATATACAAGTCAGTGCTCCAATTTGTGTAGGTGCTACAGCACCAAGTGTAACTATTAACCAGGCAGTGGCTCAACCTGATCCAACAGGAGCAACGCCTATTAATTTTACAGCAGTATTCAGCGAACCGGTAACCGGCTTTGCAAACGGCGATGTTACTTTAAGTGGTTCTGCTGGTGCGACAGTGCAAAATATTACTGGCGGCCCTAGTATTTATAATATTGCGGTATCGGGCATGACGGGAAGCGGAACCGTTATTGCAACAATACCTGCCAACGTTGCTACCGGAACAATAAACGTTTCAGGTAATACTGCCTCAACCAGTACAGATAACACAGTTACTTATAATTTTCCTCCTGGTTGTACCAGTGTGAATCCAGTTCCAAGCGATACATTATGCGCTGGATCAACTCATGCGGCTGTAACATTCTCCAGCCCAACACCAGGTACTACATTCAGCTGGACAAATAATAACACAGCTATTGGCCTTGGTGCCAGCGGTACTGGTAATTTACCGGCATTTACTGCTACCAATGCTACAGCAGCTCCCATTGTTGGTACTATTACAGTAACTCCAACTTTAAATGTTGTAACACCAACAACAACAACTTTTAACTTCACAGGCGGTGCACAAACCTTTACAGTGCCTGCAGGTGTAACATCTATCAACCTTACCACATTAGGTGCTGCAGGCGGATCCGGTGCAACCGGTGGCAACGCAGCAACAGGCGGTGCAGGTGGAAGAGGATCAAGAGCAACAGGAACCCTGGCGGTAACACCCGGACAGGTACTGACCATATTTGTAGGTGGAACAGGTGGTGTTCCTACAGCCGGATTTAATGGTGGCGGAGCAGGCGGTTCAACCAATGCCGGTGGTGGCGGTGGAGCCAGTGATGTAAGGTTTCCCGGAGCATCATCAGCAGACCGTATACTGGTAGCCGGTGGCGGCGGCGGTGGCGGAAGAGCAGGATGTGAGCCAAATACCGTTACTGGCGGAACAGGCGGAAACGGAGATGGAAACGGTGTGAACGGAGCTACTTCACCAAGTGGTGGTGGCGGATTTGGAGCAATAGGTGTAGTACCGGGCCTTGGCGGAATTGGCTGTGCTACTAATTTAGGGGCTCCTGGTTTAGCTAATGCAGGCCCTGCGGGCGGAAATGGCGGAGCAGGTGAGGCTTGCTGTTGCTTTAACTTTGCAAGCGTGCCCGGCGGCGGCGGAGGCGGCGGAGGCTTCCTTGGCGGTGCTGGTGGCGGCGGCGGTTCTGCAGGAACTGTTGTCTGCATTGGTAACGATAAAGGCGGCGGCGGCGGCGGCGCTGGCGGTACATCATTCACAGGCGGCGTAACTGCAGGTGCGATTACTCCCAATATTCAAACAGGCAACGGACAGGTAGTTTTAAATTACAACGTAGCTTCGGTTTGTACCGGTCCAACTACTTCATTTACGATTACTGTTAATCCAACACCTACAGTAAATGCAGTACCTAATCAAACACTTTGTGCCGGTTCACCAACAGCACCTGTAAACTTTACAGGTACGCCGGCAAATGTTACTTTTAACTGGACAAACAATAATACTGCTATAGGCTTAGCTGCAAGTGGTACAGGAAATATTCCTTCATTTATTGCAACAAATACAACAAATGCGGCAATAACAGGAACAATAACTGTTACACCTCAAACGGCTTCTGGTTCAGCAAACCCCGGAGGCCCTGTAACTTTCACTAACCCGGCAAACATAACAATACCAGCCCTTGGCGCTGCCTCACCATATCCATCAGCGATTACGGTGTCTGGAGTTCCAACAACAGGTGTTAGTGTTCAGTCCATAAGATTAATTAACATACAACATACCTGGTCTGATGATATTGCAGTACTACTGGTTGGACCTAATGGAGAAAAATTTGTGCCTTTGGCAAGAGTTGGCGGATCTACTGGTTTTGATGCGGTAGCAACTATTACCATCAGCGATGCCGGAGCTACACAAATGCCAACAGGTACTGCACCTATTCCTACTGGTACTTATCGCCCTACTGCACGTACTACAGCCGTATGGCCAGCACCTGCACCGGGAACACCGTATAATTATGCTGCGCCTAACGGCACAGCTACCTTTACCAATACATTTAATACAACTTCAAACTACAATGGAATTTGGAGCCTGTATATTGTTGATATGGTAGGAGGGGATGCTGGTAGTGTAGCAGGTGGCTGGGATATTACCTTAGTTAACCCTGCAGTACCAGGTTTAATATGTACAGGTACACCACGTACATTCACTATCACTGTTAATCCAAATCCTTCGATTGTAATTGTAGCCGATCCCGGCACAACTATTTGTGAAGGAGATCCTACCTTGTTAACAGTTGTAACAGGAACATCATCTGGACCCGGGGTTTTATATACCCAAGGAACAGGCACACCAGCCAATGGTTCGCCATCGCAGGTGTTTGAGCCTGTCAATACAGCTTTTAACAGCCAGGGTGCAGATGACTTTACGGTACCTGCGGGTGCAAACTGGTCAATA
>JBKJLT010000228.1:0-2768 GCA_046596765.1 Ferruginibacter sp.
GAAATTTGAAATAAGCTAACGCAACGGGACCTCCTTCAAAGGCAGCAGCGCAGGCTTCATCTGCAGAATGGTAGTGTAAAACAGTGCTTAGTCTTTCGATGTGTATTTTTGAAAAGCCCGCTGTTTCAAAATTATTTTTGAGTACCGCTTCATTACCTAAATTAAAAAACATTGGGCATACCTCTGATGAAACTCTTTTATCAACAATTTCAAATATGTCTGCCCAACCACATGAAATTCTTTTACCCCAAACGGCTGCAATACAGCGCCCCCCCGGCTTTAACACTCTGTGCATTTCTTTTAATGCATGCAAAGGAGAAGGGACATACATTAACCCAAGTGCACACATGGCAACATTAAATTCTTCATCAGGCAGTTTTAGTTCTTCTGCATCCATTCTTTCGAATTTTACATTGAGAAGATTATTTTCTTTTGTTATTTTGGTTGAGATTTCAACCATCTTATCTGATATATCTGTTCCAAGTACAAAGCCATTTTCACCGGTTGCCTCTAATGCCCGAAAGGTTATGAGCCCTGTACCACAAGCCACATCAATTATCTTTTCTCCTGCTACAATTTTTGCAAGTGTAAACAATACATCATGCGCTGGTTTTAATTGCTGTTGCCAGGCATTTTCATAATAAGTTGAGGCTTTATCCCAACCATAGCGTTGTACACGCCTTTGTAATGCTGCTTCCATCAGTTTGAATTTTTAGTAGGATTAATATTTACTTTTCTAATTAATTTTTGTGCACGGGTAAAAATGTCAAGATATGGACTGTGTACATCTCCGTCATCAACCAATTGCATAATTTTTTCGTTTGTAGCATCGCTTTCAATATTTATGGTGTACCGGACTTCAAGATAGCCAGGCGGAATATTTTTATCTGCCGTTCCCAGTAATGCCCCATCGTCAAAGTCTGCCTCCACTATAACTTCAAGATTAGTAATGGGTATCTCCAATTCAGCGGCTTTCATCATATAACCAATGGCTAAACAAGAACCCAGGGCTGCCCGACCATACACACCCGGTGTAGGTGCAGTTCCAGCACCTCCAACACCAGCAGGCATATCAACACTAAATTTCCAGTCTCCTTCCTGAACTTCGCAGGTAAGCCCATTTGTTATTTTTACTTTTGATATGCTTGTTCCTTTGCCCAAACCAGGCTTTAGCGTTAATGCTTTTTGTGTTCGTTGAATTGCTGTCTTAATTTTTTGAGTTTCGCTCATAATTCCAAAATTTATTATGACGTTGAGTCATTATTAAAAGATAATTGTTAACTACATTTTGAATCTTCGGAATGCTTGCCGCTAACGAGCGAGTATTGCTGCAGTTGGGGAATTGACCAACTGTCTGCCCGGAACTGAAGCTAAATTAATAAACAAAAGCCGAAGTTAAATTACAAAAGCCCAACAGAATTCCGTCCGCCGAAACTAAAGCTTGGATATGCACTGCTGTTGATTGTTTCAACGTCCTGCCCCAATTGCAGCAATACTTTTGTTGGCTGTCAGGCGTTTTTTTGTGCTGATTGTATTCTATCGATTTGTTTAAAATGCCTAATAATATGATTTACAAAAAATTGAAAAGTGTCACCTAATTTTAGTTTGATAAAACTTGAAATTGAAGTTTCTATTTTTACTTTGTTTAAGCTGACGGTTCTTGATTTGTTTAATAAGTTCAAAAGTGTCAAAAGTTGAGTGCTAAATTTTTCAACAACTGTCTTGTTAAGATTAGCATTTAAAGGGTTTTTATCTTTAAACGTTTTCATTTTATTCAGTTTCTCTTTCGGCAACATACTTTTCGCAAAAAAACCACCTAAAAGACCTTTTCTAAATTCAATTTCACTTTTTGTAGTAGAATTTTGAATTTTACTTTCTATTTCTGGCAAATAAAAGTCACCATACAAATTCAAATGTTCTAAACATTCTAAAATGCTCCACGAAGTTAAATTTTCTTTCCAAGACAACGTTTGCAAATCATAGTTTTTTAGCTTTTCAACTTGGTTACTTATTTGTCTTGTTTGTTCAATTAATGATTGAATTAAATTTTCTGTTTGCATATTATTCTTTTAATGCAAAGGTCTAAAAATCAGTTTTCATAAACCTTGATTGAAGTCAAGGTTTTTTTAGTCGTGATAAAGTTTCGGCACTCATTCTTAAATAGTTGGCAATATGCCTGTTTGGGATTTCTTGAAAAAGTTGTGGGCTTCTTTTTAAAACTCTGTTATATCTTTCTTTGGGCGAAGTTGTCAAAATATCAATTTCTCGTTCCAATTGTTGCAAAACCAAGTTCTCTAATATTTTAGTCCATAAAATCCTGTTTGTTTCAATTTTTAAAAAGTTGTCAATTTCTGTTTTGGTAATAACTTTTAATTCTGTCTTTTTAATTGCTTGTATAAAAAAGTCTGAAGGTTTTCCTGTCAAAAAAGAGTCTAACGAAACAATTAAATTTTCTTTGTAACCAAACCTAATTATTTGTTCTTCATAGTCGTCTAAAACAAAAACTCTCAAACTACCACTTTCAACATAGTATACATTTGTATCAATACTTCCTTTGACTTTTAAAAATTCATTTCTGTCAATGGTTATTGTCTTGGTGGAAAGTTGTACAAGTTCTGTCATTTTTTTAGGGTGTTCGTTACGCTTGCAGCCAACAATTAAAATTACGCTACCCCTCCCAATTAAATAACTGATTATCACAAATATAGTGTCGCGCTTTTTGGGGTAGAAGCTTTTTGTCTACCCAATAAAACGCGGATGCTGCCATG
>JBKJLT010000368.1:0-3176 GCA_046596765.1 Ferruginibacter sp.
GCGCAATCATTTTATCCAAAGCTGTTTTGGGTTCAACAGTTAAAGCATAGCAGGATATGTGAGGGATATTTTTTTCAATAACAATGTCAACATTTCTTTTCCAGTCCTCATCGCTTAAAAGCGGTGAGCCATAAATCAGATCAACAGAATAATTTGTACACCCTGCTTGTTGTATTTTATCAATACATAATAAAGATTCTGCTGCATTGTGTGCCCTGTTCATCCAAATTAATTCTTCGGCAACAAAACTTTGAATGCCCACGCTTAGCCTGTTGATGCCGAGTGTTTTCCATTCCTGCAATTTTATCTCTGTTATATCATCAGGATTTGCTTCCAGTGTAATTTCAATATCAACCCCAAAAACAAAACGGTTATGCAGTGCATCAAAAATTATTTTTAAATCATCAATGTTTAAAATACTGGGCGTACCACCGCCAAAATAAAGCGTTGAAACAATTTCTTTTTCAACTTTTCCGTTTTGTAAAATAGATGTAAAGGCTATTTCTGTAACAATAGCCTCCATCATTTTTTCTTTTTGCCCCAACGATGTAGAAAAATGAAAATTGCAGTAATGGCAAGCCTGTTTACAAAAAGGAATATGAATATAAATGCCCGGCAAAGATTTTAGTTTTAGTCCCGGTAAGTATCGGGATATTATTTTAGATTTGATTATTAATGACGCCTGTTAAATTAATATGTTGTAAAATTCTGTTTCCTGCGCTGTTCTGCATGGGATTATTAGTAGTAGCATCAGGCAGTCATGCGCAATCAACAAAAAATCTTCCTTATCAATTAAACATACGGTTTGTTGACAAAGATAACTCCTTTAATGCCGGACCATTAAAATTGCAAACGGCTTTTGCAAATAAACTCTTGTGTAATAATTATATTCAGGGCCTGGTTGCTTTATTAAGTTCAAAGGGTTATCCCACGGCTTCGGTAGATAGTATTTTTGAAAAGGAAAACGCTTTACATATTTATTTGTTTTTAGGCAAGCAATACCAGTGGATAAAAATGATGCCGGATGGTATTGAAAAAGCTGCCATGGACCAAAGCGGGTTCAGGGAAAAAGATTATAAAGGCAAGCTGCTAAACATTCAGCAGTTGCTTGGTTTACAGCAAAAGATTTTAGACTATTATGAAAAAAACGGTTATCCCTTTGCCGAAATATTTTTAGACAGCATAAGGCTTGATGAAGAAAAAATGGATGCCCTGCTCCGGGCTAAAAAAGGGCCGTTGTATCATATCGACAGCATCAGGGTTTTAGGGAAGGCAAAAATTTCTAAAAAATTCCTGAGGCATTATCTAGCTATACCAAACGGTAGTTTATACAACAAGGAAAAGCTGGAACAGGTAGATAAGCGCATACTTGAATTGCCTTATTTACAGGCCTTGCAACCAAGTGATGTAACCATGCTGGGTAACGGTTCTATTCTTAATTTATACCTGGCACCTAAAAGAAGCAGCCAGGTTAATTTTTTAATTGGTTTCTTACCCAGCGCCAATCAGTCGGGCAAATTACAACTTACTGCCGATGTAAACCTCGATCTTAAAAATGCATTAAGTAACGGCGAAACTATTTTGCTTAAATGGCAACAATTGCAACCCAAATCTCCCCGGTTAAACCTGGGTTTTCAGCAACCATATATATTTAATTCGGGTTTCGGGTTCGATTTTACATTTGACCTTTTTAAAAAAGACTCTACCTTTTTACAGATTAATGCATTGCTGGGTTTGCAATATCTTTTATCGGTAAATCAGTCGGGTAAAGTATTTGTGCAATGGCAAAACAGTTTTTTACTGGGTACAGGTGTAGATACCAACCTGGTAAAAGCTACAAAAAAACTGCCGCCAAATATCGATGTTAAAGCGGTAAATGTGGGGCTTGAGTATGAGTGGAATAAAACCGATTATAAACTTAATCCCCGCAGTGGTAACCAAATAAAACTTACAGGTTCGGTGGGCATTAAAAACATTAAAAAAAATAACGAAATACTGAATTTAAAAGATCCTGTTTTTAATTATGCCAGTTTATACGATTCTGTAAAAGCCCGGTCATACCAATTCAGAGTTAAGCTGGCTGCGGCTCATTTTTTTGCGGTGGGTAAACAGGCTACTGTTAAAACAGCAATCAATGGCGGGCTTTTTATTAGTCCCAGCACTTTCCGCAACGAACTTTTTCAAATTGGAGGCTACAAGTTGCTGCGGGGCTTTAATGAAGAAAGTATTTATGCAACACAATATGCCGTGCTTACTGCAGAATACAGGTACCTGCTTAAGCAAAACTCTTACATGTTTGGTTTTGTAGATGCCGGATGGGTTAAAAACAAGTACCAGGCTGTTGACCTGAAAAATAATTTTATTGGTGCCGGGCTTGGACTTGCTTTTGAAACCCGGTTTGGATTACTGAATATCAGCTATGCAGCAGGAAAGCGCAATGATGTGAAGTTAAATCTGAGGGAAGCATCTAAGATTCATTTTGGATATGTGAATTACTTTTAAAAGTATCACCCGCAGCATCTATTTTTGCTGTAAAATTATTTACCAAGTGAAGCCGGTTTTTTTCTTAGGGTTGTATATTTTCTTTTTTGCAACCTCATTATTTGCTCAAACTGCCGGGTCGGTCAATTTTGCTAAAGATTCATTAAAAACCTTACTCAATACAGATTCTGCAAATTCTGCAAAACGTGTAGATTCCGCCAGGATAATTTTTGCCGGCAAACCGGCTTTTAAAATTAAAAATAAGTTGCTGAACACCGAAGCAGAACCCGTTTCTTTGGCAGTAAAACTAAAAAAAGCAAAATCAGATGATGCCTTTTTTTACCTCATTGCTGGATTGGTTTTATTGCTGGCTTTTTTGAAATACTTCTACAGCCGTTACTTCACAAATCTTTTCAGGGTTTTTTTCAACACATCTCTCAGGCAAAGCCAGATAACCGATCAGCTTTTACAGGCAAAATTGCCATCATTTCTTTTTAATATATTTTTTGTAATCAGCGGCGGCATTTATGTATATATTCTTTTATCAAATTACCGCTTGTTTAATACTGATAATAAGTGGGTAGTTGTTTTTACCACCATAGCTTTCATCGGGCTGATTTATTTTATTAAATTTTGTATTTTAAAGTTTACCGGGTGGATCACCGGTTTGGGGGAAGAAGTAAATGTTTATGTAT
>JBKJLT010000191.1:0-6764 GCA_046596765.1 Ferruginibacter sp.
ATTTTTTGGCCAATTTATCCTGATTGCAAAAAACTGCTGAATCTATTAAGACACAATGCAAACCGGTTTCGTTTCAATTAACAAAAAATAACTCCAAGGGTCATAAAATTTACCTAACCATTCTTCACTCATCATATACGTTTAAAGGCCTGCCATGGGTTTGGTTGATAATTACGGGCAATACCCCCGGAATATGGGTTAGTCCATACATGATCGCTCTTGCCAGGTTATCTTTGCCGAAAAAAGACTGCAGTAGCCTGCCGTTTCTTATTCTTTCTTTAAACTGTTTATTCCATTGCTGTTGGTAAGCAGCCTCAAGTTTCTGCCTTGTTTTTATTTTTTTGTCGAAAAAATCAATCAAAAGTTCAGAAGCTATTTTAGCACTGTGTATGGCCATGGCCATACCATTACCGCACAAAGGATGTATCATGCCGGCTGCATCGCCACACATGAGTATATGATCCTGCACGGTTGTTTTATCAGAAAAAGAAACCTGGCTGATGGTTAATGGCTGCTCAAAAACCGGAACCGTATTTTCGAAAATATTTTTTAAATGAGGGTTTTTGTAAAGAACGGCTTTATTAAAAGCATCAATATTTTTGTACTGCTGAAAACTTTTGTAATTAGCCAGGTAACAAACATTCAGGTTTCCATTTTCTACCTGAGATACGCCACAGTAGCCACCTTTAAAATTATGTAACGCCACCAGGTCATCCGGAAAATTCCCTTTCAAATGCGTTTTTACGCCAATAAAAGGGGATTTGTTTTTTATGAATGCTCTGTCAAGTGTAATATCCAAATTACTTCTTTTGCCAAAAGCTCCAATCACGATTTTTGCAGATAATGATGCTCCCTCTTTTGTAGAAACCTGGAAGCTGTCATTTTCAAAATGTACATCCGAAACTGTATCCTGTATAATGCTGCAATTATTTTCAATTGCCTTTTGTAAAAGAAAATGATCTAACGTAAAACGGCTTACACCAAAACCACCGAGGGGAAGTTTTGTTTCAATCGTTTTTCCACGGGTGGTGCTTAATAAAAAGCGGTTGATTTTTTTTGCACCTATAGTCAGTGGGTCGGCACCAAGGTACTGCAGATAAGGTAGCACTTCGTTGGAGATATATTCTCCACAAACCTTGTGCTTTGGGTACTCATTTTTTTCTATCAATGCAACAGCTAAACCAGCTTTTGATAACTGAATGGCACTTACAAGGCCCGCCAGGCCGCCGCCAATAATAATTATATCTGCTGAAGAATTTTGCAAAGCCGGGTGGTTTCTGAATATTTTTATACAATGTTGTTGCCAAAGATAGGTATACTTTAAGGATGTGGACTGACATATGTAACTGTGAAAAAATTGTAGCATGTAGCATTTAAAATGAGCATCATTTTATTAAATCCTTCAGATGCAAATAACTCGTATGTTAAATAACTGTGAAAAGCCCATCTGTCATCTGCATGACAAAAATTGCGGTGGCAATTTTTTATTTTCATGTTATAAAAATGGGAGTATGAATATTTTGCAGGTTATTATTGATTGCTGGGTTGTCTGTGATGAGTTGTAAAAAGCAACATATTCAGCATTGTAACAGCAGCATAATTAAACTAAAATTTCATTTAACCTTATTTAAAAAAATAGCAAATACAATCTCATGAAAAATTTTATTCTCTCAGCACTATTTTTTCTGCCTTTGTGTGTTGCAGCGCAGGAACAAAATAAAACAGAGCGAAATGTAAATCAATTTGCAGATGTAACCTTGGGCATTGGATCATCACAATTTACGGGCTCAGCATCTTATGTACGTAACTGGAAATTAGGAAAAAGAAAAAGACTGGAAGCTGGTTTTGGTGCAAGATTTACCAGTTATTTTGGCAACAACCAGTACTACCGTACAGCACCAGCAATTTTAACAAGCGGTAAAAGAGGTCCCGGCGTTTTTTTTGCAGATGACATTTTGCCTAATATTGATTCTGTGTTGTTCCCTAAATCGCAGGTAAATGCTTTTAACATTACCCTTAATCTTGGGTATAACATTACTAAAAGAATTTACGCAGGGTTAAATATTGATCTTATTGGTTTAAGTTTTGGTAAAAAGCAAAATGGTATTTACTATGCAAATAATTTTGCAACCGGGGTGCCGGTAACAGCCAGGCCTACAACTGTTAATCTTTTTCTGATAAGTGATAATGATAAGGGTTCATTAAACAGCGAGTTCTTTGCAAAGTATAAGTGGAACGATTCTTGGAGTGTAAAACTGGCATTTCAATTTTTGTTTGCAGAGTACACTACCAGTACAAAAGTACAGACAACTCCTGGTGGCGACAAGAACGACAGGTTCAGGAAAAAAATGTCGGGCGTAGCAGTTGGTGTGGCTTACAGTTTTAAAAGTTTTAAAAAAGGAAAAGTTTAATTAAATTGAGGTATGAAAAAAATATACTGGTTACTCGTCTCATTTTCTATTTATTCAAATTGTACCCTTGCACAGTCAAGTTTAACGCCGGTTACTGCCGACAGCAAAGTACACTTTGTAATTAAAAACTTCGGTATAAAGACAGGTGGTGATTTTAAGGGACTGAAGGGGAATATAAAATTTTACCCTGCAAACCCTGCAGCATCGGCTTTTGATGTAACCGTTGATGCAGGAACCATTGATACCGATAATGAAAGCCGCGACGATCACTTAAGAAAGGCAGAATACTTTGATGCAGCAACTTATAAAACAATACAACTTAAAAGTACTAAGGTTACATTTTCCAAAACGGCCGGAAGGTTTTATTTGTTTGCTAACTTAACCATTAAAGGTGTTACAAAGCCGGTTGAGTTTGGTTTTGGAGCCACCCCCAAAAACGGTGGCTATGTTTTTGATGGCGAGTTTAAAATAAACAGAAGAGATTTTGGTGTAGGAGGAAGCAGTGTGTCTTTGTCTGATAACTTAATAGTTTCCTTACTGGTTTTTGCAAAATAAAAATGCTTACTTCTAAGGCATCGATTTTACAAATCTCAGTTTTTAAGTTCCGCTTATTATCTTTGCCCGATGCCAAAATTGCTTCGTATCTTTTTATGGGGGTTACTCATTAGTTTCCTGGGCTCTTTACCGCTGGGCACGCTTAATGTTGCTGCCATGCAAATCGGTATTCAGGAAAGTATTAAAAACGCACTCTATTTTTCCTTCGGCTCTTTATTGGTTGAAATGATTTATGTACGCATATCGCTGATAGGCGTGGATTGGATACGTAAACAAGAAAAGCTGATGAAGGCCATGGAATGGTTTACACTTATAATCATCATAGCGTTGGCAGCAGGAAGTTTTATTGCAGCAACCAAAGACGGCGGTGGCGGAAAAAATGTGTTGCTGCAAAATAACATGCATCGCTTTTTGTTAGGTATGTTCATGTGCGCTATTAACCCGGTTCAAATACCATTTTGGTTTGGCTGGAGTACGGTGTTATTTACTAAAAAAGTATTGGAGCCTGTAAAAGCACAATACAATATTTATATTATTGGTATTGGATTGGGAACACTGGCAGGGAACTGTGTTTTTATTTTTGGCGGTAAATGGCTGGTGCAGCGCATTACCAACAGTCAACAATATCTCAACTGGGTTATAGGTGGCATTTTTGCACTTACTGCTTTAATACAGGCAATTAAAATGATCATGCATAAAGATGCAATACATAAGTTTACCCATGCCGATGATAAAAAGTTTTAATCAACAATAAATAAAGTACAGCCGTTTTCTGATTTGCTGCGGTGTGCATTGCTGTTGTCGCCAACATGGTAAGTCATACCTGCAGATAAAATGAATTCCCTTCCATCCTCCAGTTCTGTTACCATTTCTCCGCTGATGCAGTAAATAATATGGCCTTTGTTGCACCAGTGATCGGCAAAATAACCGGGAGCATATTCAACCATACGAATTCTGATATTACCCATGTAAAATATTTTCCAGTAAGCCATGCCGCTTGTACCTGAATGTGCTTCAGCTTTAACACCCGTCCAGTCAAGTGTTTGAAAAGGGAATACTTCTATTTCCATGTTGTTTAAATTGATAAATCAAATTTGCAATATTAATGTCAGAGAAAAAAAAAGGTAGTGACTAAAATAATTAGTATTTTCGATGCCCGATGAATTATGCAATTGTAGATATTGAAACAACAGGCGGCCATGCGGCAGCCAATGGCATTACAGAAATATCTGTGTTTGTATATGATGGCGAAAGGGTGATAAAGCATTTTGAAACACTCATCAATCCACAACAACGCATTCCTGCATTTATAACTTCGCTCACTGGTATTGATAATGATATGGTTGCTGAAGCACCGGTGTTTGATGAAATTGCAGACGTGCTGTTTGAAATTTTAAACTCAGGTATTTTTGTTGCCCACAATGTAAACTTCGATTACTCTTTTGTAAAGCATCAGCTTAAACAATCCGGCTACGATTTAACAGCAAAGAAATTATGTACCGTTCGGTTAGGAAGAAAAGTTTTTCCAGGACTGCCTTCTTATAGTCTTGGAAATCTTTGCCGCTCTTTAAAAATAAATATTGAAAACAGGCACCGGGCAGGCGGCGATGCAAAAGCAACGGTAAAACTGTTTGAATACATGCTGGCAAACGGAGCAATGACGCATATTGATATGATGTTGAAACGTACATCTGCCGAGCATTGGCTGCCAATGAATGTAGATAAGGATGTGATTGATAAAATTCCTGCAAGACCGGGTGTTTATTATTTTCATAACAACAAAGACAAAATTATTTATGTTGGTAAAGCCATCAACCTGAAGAAAAGGGTGAGCAGCCATTTTACGCACAATGATCCTGATCTTAAACGACAGAATTTTATCCGCCATATTTATAAAGTTTCATTTAAACAATGTGCTACAGAACTGGAAGCGATTGTTCTTGAAAGCACCGAGATAAAAAGATTGTGGCCACGGTATAACAAAAGCCAGAAACAACCGCTGGTAAAATATGCGCTGTATTCTTTTGAAGATAACCGTGGGTATCTCCGTTTGGCCATTGATAAGAAAAAGAAAAATATTCCGCATTTATACAATTTTAATTTGTTGAATGAAGGGTTGATTTTAATTAAAAAAATGGTAGAAGAGTTTAACCTTGACACCAGGCTTTGTTTTATTGATAAAACTCCTTTTACACAAAAAGAGGAAGCATCACTTGAATCTCCGGTAATTTATAATCTGAAAATAAAAAAGGCATTGGATGCTTTAAATGAAAAACTGCCTACGTTTGCGTTGGTTGATGAAGGTATTACTAAGGATGAAAAATTATGTTTGCTGGTAGAACGGGGTAGTTTCTGGGGCATGGGTTATCTGCCAAAGTCGTTTGCCATAACAAGTTCTGGTGAATTGAAAAATCTTTTGAACCCATATACCGATAATGATTATATCCGTAATAATATCTACTCATTTGCCGAGGCAAATCCGCTTAAAAGAATACAGTTGCAGTAAAAGTCAGCCATGCTATATAGTGGCGTTGTATCTTTGTAATTAATAATCATCTCTTTGCAAAAAGCATTATACAACTTAAAAATTCAAAAGCGGATTGCAGCACTTTCCATTTTACTCTTAATTGGTAAAACAATTGCCTGGTATTTAACCGGATCGGTTGCAATTTTAACCGATGCATTTGAAAGTATTGTAAATGTAGTTGCCGGGCTGATTGGTGTTTATAGTTTTTATGTGTCTGCAAAACCAAAAGATCAGGATCATCCTTACGGTCATGGTAAGGCTGAGTTTATTTCTGCCGCTGTTGAAGGTACTTTAATTACCATTGCTGGCTTTATTATCATTTACGAGGCATTCAACAATCTCATTCATCCGTATACCATAAAAAAACTCGACTATGGAATTGTGTTGGTAGCAATAACAGGGCTTGTCAATTATTTTGCAGGTTCTTTCTGCATTAAAACCGGAAAAAAAAATAATTCGATGGCGCTGGTATCAACCGGTAAGCATTTGCAAACCGATACCTGGTCAACCTTAGGAATTGTAGTGGGGTTGATAATGATTTTAATCACCGGCCTGCTTTGGATTGACAGTGTTGTTGCTATAGGCTTTTCGATCTTTATTATTATTACCGGCTATAAAATTTTAAGAACTTCTGTAGCGGGTATTATGGACGAAGCAGATACAAGCCTGCTTAAAAAACTGGTTGAAACGCTGAATGCAAACCGGCGTGCAAATTGGATTGATTTGCATAACCTGCGCATTATTAAATATGGCAGTACCATTCACCTGGATTGTCACCTTACCGTTCCGTGGTATTTGAATGTTCATGAAGCACACAAAGAAATTGATGCTCTATCCAACCTGGTTAAAAATGAATACGGCGAAACGGTTGAATTGTTTGTACATTCAGATGGATGTCTGAATTTTTCCTGTAAGATCTGTACAAAAATAGATTGCCATGTTCGTAAACATGCATTTGAAAAAAAAGTGCAATGGACGATGGAAAATATTTCGAACAATCATAAACACAGTATTTCAGTTGCTGTAAATGAAAATAAAGAATTCTAATGCTGAGTTTTAATCATATCGTATTTTTTGAAGTAGCCCGGAATTTAAGCTTTTCCAAAGCCGCTGAATTGTTGTTTATTAGTCAGCCGGCAATCAGTAAACATATTAAAAACCTGGAGCAGCTCTATAATATCAATTTGTTTGAACGCAAAGGCAATTCTATCTTACTTACTAAGGAAGGTGAAATTTTATATGAGCATGTCAGCAATGCAAGGAATATTCAA
>JBKJLT010000305.1:0-2736 GCA_046596765.1 Ferruginibacter sp.
ATTGCTTTAAATAACGGTATGAATAAATTTCTGTTTGTAATTCTATTTTCCTTTCTGGCTTCTTTTTCGTTTGCAAATCATACTGAAGGCGGATGGATGTATTACGAATACTTAGGCCCTGGTTCAGCCGCAAACACATCCAAATACCGGGTTACGCTTAAACAATATACTAAATGCGAACTTACACAGGGTCAAAATGAAACCTCGGCCCCTTTTACTTTTTTTAATGCCGGCACCAATGTACAATTTCTAAATATTACTGTACCCATTTCTCAAAGTTTTACAATTAATAATTGTAGCAGTGCTGCCTGCCAGCCCTGCATAAGTAATCCGCCTGATATTTGTTACCGCATACGTGTTTTTGAAACAGAAGTAGAATTACCCAATACGTCATCAGGATATATTGTTGCATACCAACGCTGCTGCCGTATAATAGATATTGTAAACCTACAGGCACCATCTAACAATTATGGCGAAACCTGGACGGTAAGAATACCTGGTACTACAATTCCGGATGCTGAAAAAAACACAAGTGCTTTTTTTGCACAAAATGATACTGCTATTATCTGCGGCAACAGTAGCTTTACTTTTGATTTTAGTGCAACAGATATTAATAACGATTCTTTGATTTATAGCTTTGTATCTCCATTTACAGGTGGTGGTCAGTCAAATGGACTCAACTGTGCCACCTGCCCCAGACCAGATCCATCTGCAGCCCCTCCTTTTTCTACCATACCTTTTTCATCAGGCTTTTCCGGCACCAGTCCGCTTGGGTCGCAGGTTACAATAAACAGCCAAACCGGAATTGTAAGCGGTATAGCACCTGCATCAGGTATATATGTAGTTACAGCGTTGGTTAGCGAATATAAAAGAGGTACAAATATTAAAATAGCCGAAGTACGAAAATCGCTTCATATTAGAGTGGCAGCTTGCTCTCTAACAATAGCAGACCTTGATCCTGAATATACTAGTTGCGATGGGTTTACCGTGGACTTTAAGAACAATTCAAACGCCAACATACAAACCTACGATTGGGATTTTGGCGATGGCAATACATCAACACAACCAACACCAAGCCATACTTATGCAGATACCGGTATTTATCTTATGAAGCTGGTAGTAAACCAAGGGCTCCCCTGTTCGGCTTCCGATTCTGCCTTTGTAAAAGTATATCCCGGTTTCTTTCCTGATTTTGACATGCTTGGCCAGTGTCAAAATTTTCCAGTGCAGTTTTTAGATAAAACTACTGCCAGGTATGGTGACCCAAATAAATGGATTTGGAATTTTGGAGATCCTGCATCTCCCAATAATACCTCCATTCTTAAAAACCCAATACATACCTACCGCTCAATTGGCAGGTATAATGTTACCCTTATTGTTTTTAGTGATAAAGGATGTAACGATACGCTCTCAAAAACACTTGACATTTTAGATCAACCCCCTCTCACCCTTCAACCCAAAGACACACTAATTTGTGATATTGATACCCTGCAATTAAATGCAATTGGTGCAGGTTCATTTTTCTGGACACCTAATTACATGATCAATAATGTAAACATTCCCGATCCGTTGGTAAGTCCGGATGTTACTACGACTTATCGTGTACAACTTACAGATGCATTTGGCTGCACCGGCAGCGATACTATAAGAGTGCGGGTGGTAAGCAAGGTTACGCAGTTTGCCGGGGCCGATACCAGCATCTGCCGTACCGACCCGGTTGTGTTACAACTTACCAGCGATGCGCTGCGTTTTATATGGACGGAAAATCCTGCAAACAATACTTTAAGTAATCCAACAATTAAAAACCCAACAGCAAGGCCATTGGTAACTACCACCTACCATGTGGTAGGTAATATTGGTAAATGTATTGCAGAAGATGATATAACCGTAACACCAATACCTTACCCTGCCGCTAATGCCGGGCCCGATAATACCATTTGCTTTGGAAACTCTGCACAACTGCAGGCATCCGGTGGAAGTATTTACAGTTGGAGCCCTGCTGCTTTTTTAACTGCTACAAATATTCCTAATCCGGTATCAGTAAAACCAACCGATAATGTGCGTTACATTGTTACCGTACGGGATGTGTTGGGATGCCCCAAACCGGTAAAGGATACCGTATTTGTTTTTGTGGCAAAAATAAAAGCATCCGCAGGGCCATCAGATACTTCGGTCGTTCTGGGCCAGCCGCTACAGTTAGGTGCATCGGGCAGCACCAATTATTCCTGGACACCAATCACCTGGTTAAACAATCCTTTAATCCGCAATCCCATATCGCTGCCGCAAAATGATATTACATACACCGTAAGGGTTAGCAACAACTTTGGTTGCTTTGATAATGCCAGCATAAGGGTGCGCCTGTTTAGAATTAAACCCGATCTGCTGGTGCCTAACGCCTTTACGCCCAATGGTGATGGCAATAACGATATTTTTAAACCCATTCCTATAGGCATGAAATCGGTTGACATCTTCAGGGTGTACAACCGCTGGGGGCAAATGCTGTACTCCGGAACTGGCAATGGTGCTGGCTGGGATGGAACTTTTGCCGGAAAAAAACAGGAAACTGCAACGTACGTTTGGTATGCCGAAGGCGTTGATTATCTCAACAACAAATTAAAAAGAAAAGGTTCTGTAATATTGATAAGATAATGTGATTTTTGTACTTCGTGAAGATTAAGCAAGGCTTTTATTGAAAGCAATATTTGATTAACGGGTGCAGGATAAAATTAGCTGATT
>JBKJLT010000335.1:0-2760 GCA_046596765.1 Ferruginibacter sp.
GTTTTCTTTTTATCCTTAATGAATGGCGCTGCCTGGGGCGGCAGTGAAGAACTATGGTTTCGTACCGCTTTATGGATGAGCAGACAGGGTTATAAAATTGGTATTGGTTGTTATGACTGGCCAGAAAAATACGACCGTATCAGTGAATTAAAAGAATCAGGCTGCAGCATTTATTTATTGCCAAATAAAAAAGGACTGTTTAAAAAAACTGCCATAAAAAAAGCATTGGCTTCAATTCCTTTTAATGAGTATGCACTTACTGTTATAAACCAGGGCGGCTGGGAAGAAATACTGCACTCGCCATTCAGCAATCTTTATAAAAAATTACCAGCTTACGTTATTCTGAATCATAATTATAATGAAAGTGCTGTGCTTTCTTTTCAAAAGCAAAAACTGTTGCAGCAATGGATCTCGGGTGCACAGATGAATTTTGGAGCTACACAAAAAATATTTGAGGTTATTGAAAAAAATTTCAACATCAGCATTGATAAAAAGCAAACGCTGATAAATCCAATTACATTTCAGCCCGATACACAACCGAATCCTTATCCTGCTTTTGTTGATGATACCTGCATTTGGGTAATGCTTGCCGAACTGGATACTGCAAGAAAAGCACAGGATGTTTTAATTAATGCATTGTCTTCATCAAAATGGAAAGCAAGAAACTGGCAATTGCATTTGTATGGTAAGGGAAAAGATAGAGAGAAACTGGAAAAATTAATTATTGAGCTTGGGCTTGAAAAAAAAGTTCTCTTAAAGGGTTTTACAACCAATATAAAGCAGACATTGCTTGATTGTCATTTGCTGTTGCAATGCACCCTTATTGATGCCATGCCGTTGAGTGTGGTGGAAGCTATGGCAAGCGGCCGGCCCTGTATTGTAAGTAAGGTTGGCGATATGCCAGCCTGGGTTGAAGATGGCGTGAATGGGTTTATTTGCAATACTGTATCTGTAGAAGGAATTGATGAGGCGATGGAAAACTGCTGGCAACAAAAAAACAACTGGGCAGCCATGGGCAAAAATGCTTTTGAAACCTTTATAAAAAAATATCCGCAACCTTATGAAGAAAAGATTGCGGAGATTTTAAGTAGTTATATTCCTTAAATGAATTGCTTTTAAGCCGGCTCAGATTTCATTTGTTTTGAAACCCTTGAACGTTCGTTCTCATCCAGTATCACCTTACGCATACGAATGCTTTTTGGTGTTACTTCAATACACTCATCCTGCTGAATATATTCCATACACTCTTCTAAAGTCATCATGATTTTTGGTGCAGCTTTGCTGGCATCATCACTACCGCTTGCACGGTGGTTGGTTAATTTTTTAGGTTCTGTTGCATTTACATTTAAATCTCCTGGCTTAATATGCTCGGCAATTATTTGTCCTACATAAACCTCATCTCCCGGATCAACAAAAAATCTGCCCCTATCCTGTAATTTATCAATAGAGTAACCTGTTGTTCTCTCTGTATTTTTAGATAACAAAACGCCATTACTTCTGCCGGGTATATTTCCTTTCCACGGACGGTAATCAGTAAAACGGTGAGCCATAACAGCTTCGCCAGCTGTGTTGGTAAGCATATTGCTACGCAGGCCTATCAAACCACGTGAAGGAATATCAAATTCCAGGTGCTGCATTTCGCCTTTGCTTTCCATGATCAGCATTTCGCCTTTGCGTTGCGTAACCAGGTCAATTACTTTACCACTGAATTCTGCAGGCACATCAACCACCAGGTTTTCATAAGGCTCACATTTTTTGCCATCAATTTCTTTTACCAATACCTGTGGGTTACCAACGGTTAATTCAAAACCTTCTCTACGCATGGTTTCAATCAAAATTCCTAAATGCAAAATACCACGGCCATACACCAGGAAGCTATCTGCACTGTCTGAATCTTCAACACGCAATGCAAGATTTTTTTCAGTTTCTTTCATCAGCCTGTCACGTAAATGGCGGCTGGTTACAAATTTACCTTCACGGCCAAAGAACGGTGAGTTGTTAATACTGAACATCATACTCATCGTTGGTTCATCAACACTTATCACCGGTAATGCTTCCGGAAATTCAACATCGCAGATTGTATCGCCAATATTAAATTCTTCCAAACCCACTATCGCACAAATATCACCTGCACTCACTTCTGTAGCTTTCTTTTTACCAAGTGCTTCAAAAGTGTACAGTTCTTTTACTTTCATTTTTTTAATGCCGCCATCTGCCTGTACCAATGCAATCTGCTGACCTTCTTTCACAGTTCCTCTGGCAACTTTACCCACTGCAATTCTACCTAAGAAAGAAGAATAATCAAGTGAAGTAATCTGCATTTGTGTTGTGCCTTCATTTACTTTAGGCTCTGGTACATGCTCCAATATAGCATCCAGTAATGGGAAAATATTATCTGTTTCTGTTAATGAGGTATTCATCCAGCCATTTTTGCTGCTACCGTATATGGTAGGAAAATCCAACTGCTCTTCGGTAGCATCCAGGTTAAAGAATAATTCAAAAACGGCATCATGTACTTCATCAGGTCTGCAGTTTGGCTTATCTACCTTATTAATAACAACAATGGGATGTAATCCTAATCTCAATGCTTTTTGTAATACAAAACGGGTTTGCGGCATCGGGCCTTCAAAAGCATCAACCAATAGTAAAACCCCATCGGCCATTTTTAATACCCTTTCTACTTCTCCGCCAAAATCACTGTGACCCGGAGTATCAATAACATTAATCTTAATGTCTTTATAAGTAACCGATACATTTTTG
>JBKJLT010000211.1:0-10246 GCA_046596765.1 Ferruginibacter sp.
ACCGATAATAAAATAAATGAAAAGGTTTACACACTATATGGTTTAACGGATGACGAAATTAAAATAGTAGAAGGCGTATGAAAACAACAACTCCCAAACTAAAAGAAGCATTAGAAAATGCCGACAATTTTATTGCACAGCTAAAAGCTATGGATGATAAAAAGCTGAGTAAGCATATTGATCTGTTTCGCCAGCAGCAGCAAATGGCTTTAGCCCAGGGCAAACCAGAAGTGTATGAACTGCTGTACGAATACGAAAAGCAAACTATTATTGCACGGGTGGAAAAACTATAGCATAAACCTGCGAAGTATTAGATACTTCCGAAGTTTTAAAAACTGTTTTTCTATCGGTTGGTGTCTCCACCAACCGAAATGCTCATTTAAATCGGAGTTTTTTCTGCCGCCAGAGAACCTGTAAACTTTTTTCAGGACGAGTCAGTTTATTATAGTTTGCTATATCTAACATTTAAATGTGGTTCATGTACACCCTGCTCAAATCAAGATTATTACCAAAACCATAAACCGTTAACTTCACCCACCCAGAGAGTCTTTTTAATTCAGCGCATTATCACTCATAAAAAGTAATTAGGGATTTATTTTTTCTATGCTCAATAGTTTTATTAACCTCACGAAGATTTTCTATAACACTAAAAGTAGGGTATATTTTTAAAGATTGCAACTATTACGGGCTGGATTATAGGGAAGATTTTAACATCGAATTTTCTATCGCCAGGCATCTGGGCTTCCACCACCGCTTTTTTTCAGGCGAGTCTCTGCCCTTGATTTTGTGCGTTGGTTTGCAGGACTCGCCGTGCTACGAAGCACTGCTTGCTAATGGGCGGTGAGTCCCACAGCCATACGATGGCTTGGGGTGGAGACTCGCCTGAGAATATTTATCTTTCGTGAGGACGACTCGTAGGGAAAATAATGGCAAATAACAGGAGAAAAGAGTAGCCACTAAAAATCCTGAGTATAATTCTTAAACCATTATTATTTCCAGGCTCTTACATGATTTGCGGTTTAACCTTACCAGGCACCTGTCCCAGGTCTTCTTTTTCAGCCTTTACATTTTAAATGCGTTAATATTGGCACCGATACGCACGGCAAAAACCTAAGACGAATATTTGCCAGTAATGAAGATCAGAACCAAGGTGCAGACAAAATAATGCAGCATTTGAATTAACCCTCAAAACAATTAACTTTATGGGAGACATTAAAAAATATTTTTTTGACGTTTATTTTAAAACAATAAGAAATGGTTTTAAAGGATATAACAATAGGTTCATTTACATCAGTTGCCGATCTAATCGATTTTTCTGATAAAACGCTTTATGATCTATTTGCGTTCCGGGGTCAGCCCGGCGATTATGGAACATTGGTGCCTTCATTTCAACGCCAGTTTACGAGGCAGTCTTTTGGCACTGCCGAAGTAATTGAAAAACGTTTGATACAGGCATTCAGGGCGCATTACAAAACTCTTCCCGACCGCAGCCCTGAAATGCCACTGGCCATAAGGATAGATGAGGGATTTGATTTGCGGTGCCTAAGTGTTATGCAGCATTACGAAATACCAACACGTTTGCTGGATTGGTCTACCAGCTTTTGGACATCTGTATATTTTGCCTGCGCCAGCGAACCCAATTCGGATGCTGAGTTGTGGTTTTACAACCGTGCATTATTTTCTCCGGGGGCTATCAGCTACGACCCCTCTATGGCTAACCTGCAGGATCAAAGCGAATTTCCCCAGTTAGAGCCCAAATTGCTTTACCTGCAGCAAAAAAATCTGGTATATGAGCTGGACCCAAAGATTACCCCTCGTATGAAACAGCAGTTTGCACATCATACCGTGAGTACAAATGTTTTTGCAGATCATGCGCCTTTGATTCATGATTTAATCCTTAACCATGTGGAACTTCCAGGTCAGAATCAACTGGAGGAAGGAGAACCATTGCCTTTATTTGGAAGGTTTATTATTGATAAATCGTGTAAAAGTAAAACGCTGCAGTTTCTTGCCGATGAAAAAAGTATTACGGCAGGCACTATATTCCCAGATGTGGTAGGCCTTAGCCGTTTTTTAAAATGGCAATTTGAGTCGCTTAAAACAATGTTGCTGTAAGCAGGGGAAAACATCCCAGTGTGGCCTTATCACATCGGGTGCCTACTATGAAGGGTGGTAAAAAAAATCCTGAGTATAATTTTTAAATAAAAATTTTCCGCAGTCACTTACAATATCTCCGGTTCTACCTTACCAGGCACCTTTCCCAGGTCTTCATTTTTATCCTGTACTATTGCGGGTATTTCTGCAGAAAAGATGATGCCGCTGGCAGCAGCGTGCTCAGCAGCTTTTACAGTGTGTTCTGTAAGTACCATTTCTACCCCTGCGATTTTTAACTCAAGAGCCACCTGTTGTGCAATTTCCTGTTTGCTGCCTGCAGCTACATCCCGTATATAAATACAAATGATACGCCCCGGAAAATGTTTGACTACTTCCTGATAAATACCTGGGTCCTGTTCACCACTGTCGCCAACCAATACAAAATTCAACTGCGGGTAAGTATCCAATATTTGTTTTATTGCGGTAAACTTATGACTAAGGTAATCACCACTCATAAAAGATTCACTTTGTAAACCAAAATCCCTCAGCAGCAATGGTCCCTGAGGAATGTCGTGGTGATCCATATAATCTATCAGCAGGTCGTACAAATTCCAGGGGCTGCTGCTAACATAAAAAAAGGGGTTGTTGCGTTTGCCGTTACGCCCCAGTTGCAGCGATTTGTAAAATGCAGTAACACCTGCAAAAGGCAGGCGTGTAAGGGCATTGCTGAAAAGTACCGTTTTGCCCATGGCCAACAGGTTGGTTGCACCGGTACGTATAATGGTATCATCAATATCGCTGATGATACCATATTCTGCATCAGCAGGAGGTATCATCATTTCGGCATTAACAACATGGGCTGTAAAAGGCCCGGGTGCATCTATAAGCTGCAGTGGAATGCTGAGGTAAAGTTCTTCTGTTATCAGTGGCTCAGCAGGTTTAAAGCTAAAAACAAAGTAGCCTTCTTTATCTGTTATGGCCTGTTGCTGCTCACCCGGTAAAGTTAACCGCAGACTAGCGCCGGGCACTTCATCAGTTTCAAACCGCTTATACATATTCAGCAGGTTGGTAAATAAATTATCGCTTTCATGGCCGGCAGCTATTTTTTTATCTTCCAGCACACGTCCCCTCACATATACATGATGAGGAGTGCCATAAGTTCTGAACGGGAACAACTGTATGGTATCAATTATGCCAAGCCGCTGGCGCAGGCGGTACACCTGCTTATCAACCATATCATCCAGTTGTGTGGCAGTATTCACCAATTTCTTTTTCCAGTTTTGCATAGGGTGTAACTTACAAATTTTGAACCAATGGCCAATCATTGTCCGCAGTTGGTTTTACCTGATGGTTTAATATCGAATAATTTCCTACTGACATATTGCCCCACTGATGCTTAACAAAAAAGGGCTAACATTAACAACATACTGATTGAATTCAGGCTATTATCTATTAATTTTGTAATCCCATGAAGCAATTGTTTTTTCTTTTCGTTTTAAGCACACTCCTTTTATCTTGTGAAAAGGATATTGATTTCGGTTTAAAATATGCAGAACCCATTCTGGTGGTGGATGCCCAGGTAGAAAGCGGCCAGGCACCGGTTGTGGCACTCAGCAGCAGTTTAAGTTTTTTTAGTGCCATCAGTGCCCAAATATTAGCAAATTCATTTGTACACAATGCTGAAGTTACCATGAGCAATGGTACGCTTACCCACAAGTTTAAAGAATACACCGTACCGGTTGGTAATGGTTATTTCATTTCTTACTACAGCATTGATTCATCAAATCTTGCCACTGCTTTTGTTGGTGAGTTTAATAAACAATATAACCTTACCATTAAAGTAAACGGGCAGGTTTATACTGCAAAAACAACTATTCCGCCGCTCACAAAAGTTTTCGACAGTCTTTGGGTAAAAGCCGCACCGCCAAATGTAGATACTTCAAAAAGAATATTGCTTGCAAGAGCTATTGATCCGCCGGGACTGGGAAATTATATCAGGTACTATACAAAGAAAAACAGCGAAAGGTTTTTACCCGGTTTTAATTCTGTTTTTAACGATGAAATTGTTGATGGCACAACCTATCAGGGACAGGTAGATCAGGGTGTTGACAGAAACCTTCCGCCGCCAACGGGGGATGAAAAATTTTTCACAAGGGGAGATACCATCTCTTTTAAATTATCTAATATTGATAAAGCAAGTTTTACTTTCTGGAACACCTGGGAATTTAACCAGCAGAGTATTGGCAACCCTTTTTCGCAACCCGGTAAAGTAATTGGCAATATCACCAACGGTGCATTGGGCGCATTTTGTGGCTATGCATCTCAAGTGGGTACTATTATAGCAAGATGATAAGCATAGAGGTGTCACCTTTTATTAGATTCTTTAAAGTATAATGCTCCCAAAAAAAGGTGATACCTCTTTAAACAAAAAATATTCCTTTACATTCGTAAGAAATAATACAGTAATAAATCTATGTCAACAGAAAAAGTACATTGTTTAATTATAGGATCGGGCCCGGCGGGTTATACCGCCGCTATTTATGCATCAAGGGCTGGCTTGAATCCTGTTTTGTATCAGGGCATTCAGCCCGGCGGGCAATTAACCATCACCACCGAAGTAGAAAATTATCCCGGTTACCCGGATGGAATACAGGGCCCGGAAATGATGGTTCATTTTGAAAACCAGGCAAAGCGCATGGGAACCGATATTCGTTATGGCCTGGCAACAAAAGTTGATTTTAGTACCAGGCCTTTAAAGGTGGAAATTGATGAAGAGAAATGGATTGAAACAGATGCGATCATTATTTCAACCGGCGCATCGGCCAAATGGCTGGGCATTGAAAGTGAACAACGCCTGAATGGTTATGGCGTTAGCGCCTGTGCCGTATGCGATGGATTTTTCTTTAAGGGAAAAGAAGTAGCCATTGTTGGTGCAGGCGATACTGCAGCGGAAGAAGCACTTTATTTGTCCAAAATATGTTCGCAGGTACACATGATCGTTCGCAGGCACGAAATGCGTGCAAGCAAAGTAATGCAGGACAGGGTGATTAATACACCAAACATTACTGTTTACTGGAACAGCGAAACCGATGAAGTGCTGGGCGATAAAAAAGTAGAAGGGGTGCGTATAAAAAACAACCAGACCGGCGAAAAACTGGAGATACCGGTTAGTGCATTTTTTGTTGCGATAGGGCACGAGCCTAATTCGGGTATTTTTAAAGGCCTGATCGATATGGATGATGCAGGTTATGTAAAAACCATACCCGGCACGTCTAAAACTAATGTTGAAGGTGTTTTTGCTTCGGGAGATGTGCAGGATAAAATTTACCGGCAGGCGGTAACTGCGGCAGGCAGTGGTTGCATGGCAGCTTTGGATGCGGAGCGGTATTTGAGTGAGAAAGGGCTTCATTAACAAATTAAAAATGAAGAATTAAAAATTCCTTTCACGTATAACATCTTTAATGCTTTACATTCTTCATTTTTAATTTTTAATTATATCCATGTTTACCATCAACCTTAATAATTTAGCTTTTCATGCTTATCATGGTGTGTATGAGGATGAGCGTATTTTGGGTAATGATTTTGAAGTGAATGTTTCAGTAACTTTTGAGGCTGATGAACCGGTAACATCTTTGCATCATACCATTAACTATGTTTCTATTTATAACATTGTAAAACAAAGAATGGCCGTGCCGATACCTTTACTTGAAACGCTGGCGCAGGAGATGACACAGGAGATTTACAATTTTGATAACCGTATTAAAACCATTTCGGTTTCGGTTGAGAAAAAAAATCCACCCATAATAAATATGGAAGGATCAGTAAGTGTTCACTATAAAAAAACATATTAATTGAAATTTTTAATACCCGTACTCCTTTATTTATTTACAGGCATTAATGCGTATGCACAGGATGTTGCTGCGCTTATTAAAGAAGGCAACCGCCTGGAAGCCGTACCGGATGAAAAAGGAGCATTTCATAAATTTAAAGAAGTTTTAAAAGTGAATGCCACCAATATTTATGCATTAAACAAATGCAGCGAACTCTGCAGCCGCATTGGCCAGCGTGAAACCGTAAACACCAAATTACGGGGCGAATATTACCAGGCGGCAAAAATATATGCTCAAACTGCTTTAAAAGTTGATCCAAAAAATTCAGAAGCAAACTGTGTAATGGCCATAGCTCTTGGTCGTTCTTCTATGAGCAAAAGCGGTCGTGATAAAATTGAGAATGCCAAAGAAGTAAAAAAATATGTAGATGCTGCCATTGCCGGTGATGCCGGCAATTTTAAAGCCTGGCATGTGCTGGGAAGATGGCAATACGAGATCAGTAATTTAAACAGCCTTGAGAGAGGTATTGTAAAACTTTTTTACGGGGCATTGCCACCCGCTACATTAAAACAATCCATCGCCTCTTTTGAAAAAGCCCGTGCATTAAGGCCTGAATTTTTATTGAACTATTATGAAATGGCAAAAGCCTATAAAGACAATGAAAATAAAGCCAAAGCTATTGCCTGCCTGCAACTACTGATTACACTCCCCAACCAAACCGAAGATGATCCCGCCATTAAAACCAAGGCAAAAGCTTTGATAAAAGATTGGCAGTAATATTTATACCCAATGCAAGATATTTGCTGCGGCTTAATTTAACTTAATTTCGAAATCAAAATTTACGCAATGATTAAAATAATAAGCAGCTTATTTATCCTCTTTTTTACAACCGGTTCAGTGTATGCACAGAATGAAACGATTGAATCAAAGTACGATCCGCATGCCTTGTTTGGGCCCACCTTTTATACAACAACAGGCACCATCAGCAGGGCAGCCACCGGCGAACCCAATATTGGTTACTGGCAAAACAAAGCCGATTACCAGATAAATGCAACTTTGAATGATGTAGCTAATCAAATAACCGGCTCGGTCATCATCACCTATAAAAATAACAGTCCGCATGCTTTGCCTTTTTTATGGCTGCAGTTAGACCAAAATCTTTTTAATAAAGAAAGCAGGGGACAGGCCCGAATGCCGCTTGGCACCCGCAGCCGTTATGGCGATAGCAAAAGTAATTTTAATGGCGGTTACAAGATCAGCGCAGTAAAACTGGTAAACGAAAATGCCGATGCCAACTATATCATAACCGATACCCGCATGCAGATTCGTTTGCCTAAGTCTGTAAAACCCGGTGGTGATGTAATTAAAATAAAAATTGACTATTCATTTACATTACCTGAATATGGCGCCGACCGTTGCGGAATTTTAAAAACAAAGAACGGAAATATTTTTGCCGTGGCACAATGGTATCCCCGCATGTGTGTGTATGATGATGTGGAAGGCTGGAACACACTGCCATACCTTGGCCCCAGCGAGTTTTATTTAGAGTATGGCGATTTTGACATAAACATTACAGCCCCCGCCAGCCACATTGTAGTTTGCAGCGGCGAGTTATTAAACGAGGCCGAAGTGCTTACACCCACACAGCAAGCCCGCATGGCCGAAGCAAAAAAAAGCGATAAAACGGTAATGATACGCACTGAAAAAGAAGTTACTGATCTGGCATCACGCCCCAATAAAACTGCTACACTAACGTGGCATTTTAAAATAACTAATGCAAGGGATGTGGCCTGGGCAAGCAGCAAAAGTTTTATCTGGGATGCGGCTAAAATTAATTTACCCAGCGGTAAAACTTCGCTTGCCATGAGTGCATACCCGGCAGAAAGTACCGGACAAAAAGGCTGGAGCAGGGCCACAGAATATACCAAGGGCAGTATTGAAAACTACAGTAAACGCTGGTACGAATATCCTTACCCATGCGCCGTAAATGTGGCCAGCAATGTAGGCGGTATGGAATATCCGGGCATTGTTTTTTGTGGATTTAAAGCGGTTACAGAAGACTTGTTTGGGGTTACCGACCATGAGTTTGGGCATACCTGGTTTCCGATGATAGTGGGTAGTAACGAACGCAAATATGGCTGGATGGACGAAGGCTTTAATACCTTTATTAATACCCTGGCCGATGATGATTTTAATAACGGGGAATACAAAAGTTTTCCTGCAACCATGGATAAAGCGGCGGGATATATTTTTGGAGAAGGAAGTGAAACAATCCTTAGCACACCCGATGCTATGAAGGAACGCAATATTGGCAATGCCCTGTATTTTAAGCCTGGCTTAGGTTTGGAGTTGCTTCGTAATGAAATATTGGGCCCCGACCGTTTTGATTATGCTTTTCGGGAGTACATCAAACGGTGGGCATATAAACATCCAACACCTACCGATTTTTTCCGCACTATGGATAATGCAGCCGGCGAAAACCTCAGTTGGTTCTGGAAAGCCTGGTTCATTGAAAATTATAAATTAGATCAGAGCATCGTGACTGTTACCTATCAGGACAACAAAGCCACGGAAGGTGCTATTGTAACCATTGCCAACTTAGAGCAAATGGCTATGCCCGTAAACATCAGTTACGAAACAAAAAGCGGCATAAAAGGAAAATTAAAATTACCGGTAGAAGTATGGAACAATACCAATACCTGGAAAGTTAAACTGCCAACAACTGAAGAACTGAAAAGGGTAGAGCTGGATGAAGAAAAGGTGTTTCCGGATATGAATTTTGAGAATAATGTTTGGAACTCAAACTGATAAATAAAGAATTTAAGATTCGAAATTAAATCTTCGCCTTCGATTCACTACAAATATACCGTAATACACAAAGTAGCCAATCTTAGTACACATCGATAAATAAAAAAGGTCTTGGCACGCCAATTGTTTCGGCATAAATAAAAACATTATGAAAACGAAACTCATCATTGCCGCAGCAACCGTTGCAGGTGCACTTTTAATTCAATACTTCCTTAAAAAAGCCCATGCTGCTGAACAAATTGCCCCCGCTGTTCCGCTAAAGAAAAGTCATCATCTTACGAATGTATTTGCACATGCAAAAAATCACATAGATTAGCAGGATGCCTTTAATTTATAGGTTAGATAATAGTTGGCGCAGTTATTGAATAATTAAGGTAAGTCATTCTTTCACTTTAACAAAAAAAACAATTATGAAACTTACAATTAATGCAAAGCTAAAATGGCTCTTTACTTTTATGTCAGTATGTTTATTCCAAGCCATTGCCATAGCGCAGGACAGCACCGTAAAAACAACTCAAACCACTCAGACTTCTACTGAAACAACCTTTCCTGGTGAGCCATGGATGTGGATTGTAGGCGGTGCAGTGGTATTGCTGATCATTGTTGCTTTAGTACGTTCTAATTCAAGTAGCACCAGTACTGACAAAGTAACTGTGACCAAAACAGTAGAACGCGATACTGATCTTTAACTGAGTGGATGTAAATACCGTTTACTTACCGGGAAAAATAATTTAAGAGCTTATGCTATGTGGAAATATTTCCCCGAAGCATAAGTTTTTAGTTTGTAATAATAAACCAGTTATTTTTATTTAAAACTGATATTGCTGAAATCAAAAAAGATAAACCTATTAATACAATGTGGACTTACGGGTCCGCTCTTTTTTATTATAAGCTTTTGGATCCAGGGTATTTTCAAAAAAGGCTACAGTGCTCTACAATACCCGATCAGTTCTCTTGCTGTTAGTGAGAATGGTTGGATACAGATTATCACCTTTATTGTATCAGGACTGTTGATGCTTTTATTTTCCATTGCGGTTAAAAAGAAATTAGACAATAAATTTATTGCTGCATTATTTGCATTGGTGGGCATTGGGTTAATAAGTGCCGGTATTTTTTCTACAGATCCGGTGTATGGCTTTCCGGAAGATATGCCATTCATTAAAAAAGAATTTACGCTACATGGTAAATTACATACCTGGTTTTCGCTTTTGGTATTCTTCGGTATTCCCATCATTTGTTTTTTAATGAGTAAATATTTTAGTTCAATAAAAGAATTGACCTGGAAATATTATTCCATTGCAACAGGAATTATCATGCTGATTTTATTCCTGCTTACAGGCATGGCATTTAACCAGTTGTTAGGTTTGGAAGCTGTTGCTGGCTTGTTGCAACGGCTGTGTGTAATTACAGGATTTGTATGGATATCTTTGTTTGCAATTTTTTTAAACACTGCAAAAAGGCAGAGTCCTTGTAAGCAATAGCATATCCAGCAAATCTGCCGCAGATATTTAAAG
>JBKJLT010000109.1:0-3730 GCA_046596765.1 Ferruginibacter sp.
ATTGCTTTTAGACAAACCGGTTGTATCAACCAAAACCATGTTTTTAGAAGTGCTTAATGTTGAATCTGTTTTGCTTTTACATGCTGTAAAAATTACGGCAATTGTAAAAATTGAAAGGATTTTTTTCATAACGTTTCGTTTTTAATATTTACTGGTGAGTTCATAATTTTTAATACCAGTATAAAATCATAATTCAAATACATTAAGCAAAAAACCGTGCCAAAGTGAGAACATGATTGTTTTAGATTAATTTTATTGGACTTACATATATCAATATATTACCTAAATAATATTGCAGGCATAAAAAATCCCCGGAAATTGGGGATTTTTTCTTACAATTAAAATAATTTTAATGCTCGTGATGATGCTGCATCGCAGTCAACTCTTCGGCAGTAACAACTTTCTCTTTTGCTTTTACCTGCCCTTCTATCCAGTTAAACAACTTCTCGGTAATTAAACGGCGGTAGCTGCTGTCCACCTGCTTTTCATCCTTCATCATGCGGTCAATATAACTTTCAATCCAGCCCGTATCTTCGCCCAGGCTCATGGTGCCAAAATAGCGCATGATCTCTACTTTCATATATTCACGCAGTTCTTCATTGCCAACTTCCAGTCCGTTTTCTTTTATCAGTTTATCACTTATTAAAGTCCATTTTAACTGGGTGCTGAAGGTTGGGAACTCAGTTTCAACCTGCTCTGCTGTTTTTTCTTTATCGCCACCGGTTTGCAACCAGCGCTTTAAAAATTCAGCCGGAAATTCCATTTTGGTTTCATCCAACAGGTAATGATATAATTGATCCTGCAATTGATTGCGGCTCTGGCCCAGCCAGTAATTTTCTATTTCTTCTTTTATAGAATCTCTTAATTCAATTTCGGTCTTAATATCTTTACCAGGATAAATTTCTTTGAAAAAATCTTCCGTAAGCTCACGCTTTTCAACCAGGCCTATTTTTACAATCTGCAGGTTAAAGTATTTTTCTGCAGCTTCTTTATCATCTTTCTCAAAGCCGAGATCCTGTAAAAACATTTCCAGCTTATCATCATCAAAAGCTTTACTTAGATGAACAGTTACTGTTTCTCCAACATTTTTGCCCATAAATTCCTTTTGGGTAGCGGCAGTTAAATACTTCAATATAACAGAATTCTCTTTGCTTACGCCGCCTTCAACCACCGTACCATCTTTATCAGCTTCTGTAAACAGGATGTTCAAAACATTCTCATCATTATCAACGGTTTCAGGCTCTGTCATTTTACCCCCTTTAATCTGCATACGGCTGATCTCTTCATTAATCATCGCATCGGTAGCAGCTACTTTATGCAGCGTTACGGTTGCTTTTGAAATATCAGGCATGGTATAATCAGGCTTCAAACCAATTTCAAACCCAAATTCATAATCAGCCGGGTTATTCATATTTATATCACGCAAATCGGTACTTAATGGTAAAGGCTGGCCAAAAATTTCAGGCTTCTCGGCATTTAACCAGGTGTACAATTCTTTTTCAACCGATTTTAAAATTTCATCGCTAAAAATTGAAGGACCGTACATTTTTTTAATCATGCCTGCAGGCACCATTCCTTTTCTAAAACCGGGTATATTGGCCGTTTTGCTGTATTCTTTAAGTTTTTTTTCAAAGCTGGGTAAATATTCGTCCTTACTCACTTTCACGATCAGCTTATCGTGTAAAAGGCCAATATTTTCTCTTGTAACTGTTGCCATTGTTGATAATTTATCTTTCTGCTAAATAAAGAACAAGGAACAAGGAATAATGAATTTTGAAGTTCTTTATTCAACATTCCTTGTTCCTTGTTCGAAATTCGTAAGTGCGGATAATAGGGGTCGAACCTACATGGATTGCTCCGCCAGATCCTAAGTCTGGTGCGTCTGCCAATTTCGCCATATCCGCTTAAGGGCTGCAAAAGTAAGGGATTTTGGTAAAACAGAAAACAGATTTGTTTACGTAAATTCGTATTTGACTTATGGAAACTACCATAGACATACCTAAATACAATCTCAGCGAAGAAGAAGAAAAAAAAGAGATACTGCGGCAATACCGTGGGCTTTTGCGTGTTTTAAAGCTAAAGTTAAAGCCGGGAGATAAACAATTACTGCGTGTTGCTTTTGAAATGGCAGCCAAAGCCCATGAAACCATGCGTAGAAAGAGCGGTGAGCCATATATACTTCATCCCCTTGCTGTTGCCAAAATTTGTGTAGAAGAAATTGGTTTGGGCATACGCAGTACTATTTGTGCCTTATTGCACGATACGGTTGAAGACACGGACATTACCCTGGATGATATAAAGCGTGAGTTTGGAACCGAGGTAACCAAAATTGTTGACGGGCTTACCAAGATAAGTACCGTAATGGATACCAACAGTACCCAGCAGGCCGAAAATTTTAAAAAGATCTTACTAACGCTTACCGACGACCCAAGAGTAATTTTAATAAAACTTGCCGACAGGCTGCACAACATGCGTACACTGGAAAGTATGAAGCGAGAGAAGCAGTTAAAAATAGCAAGCGAAACTATTTATGTGTATGCACCACTTGCCCACCGTATGGGTTTGTACAATATTAAAACCGAAATGGAAGACCTGGCCATGAAATATATGGAGCCGGATACCTACAAATACATTGCACAAAAATTAACCGATACTAAAAGAGAGCGTAGCAAATACATAAACGATTTTATAAGGCCAATAAAAGAAAAGTTAGACAAGGCCGATTTTGATTTTGAAATTTATGGCCGCCCAAAAAGCATACATTCCATCTGGAACAAGATGAAAAAACAAGGTGTTAGTTTTGAAGAAGTGTATGACCTGTTTGCCATCCGCATTCTTTTAAACAGTGCTTTAGAAAATGAAAAAGGCGACTGCTGGAAAGTGTATAGCCTGGTTACCGAAGAGTACATCCCATCTACCCAAAGATTGCGTGATTGGTTAAGCAACCCAAAAAGCAATGGTTACGAAGCACTGCACACAACCGTTATGGGGCCACATGGTAAATGGGTTGAAGTGCAGATACGCTCTACACGTATGAATGAAATTGCGGAAAAAGGTTTGGCTGCCCACTGGAAATATAAAGAAGGCGCAGCAGATGAAAGCCGCTTTGATAAATGGTTTGGCCAGATAAGGGAAGCGCTCAGCAGGCCGGATGATAATTCAATAGATTTTTTGCAGGACTTTAAAACATCTTTTCTTGCAGAAGAAATTTATGTTTATACACCCAAAGGTGAAGTAAAAATGTTGCCCATTGGCGCATCGGCATTAGACTTTGCTTTTGGCGTACATACCGCAGTTGGCAGTAAATGTATTGGTGCCAAGGTAAATCACAAACTGGTACCCATTAGCCATAAACTGCGCAGCGGCGACCAGATTGAAATTATTACCAGTGCCAAACAAAAACCAAATATTGAATGGCTGAATTTTGTGGTAACCAGTAAAGCAAAGGCAAAAATAAAAGATACATTAAAGGAAGAAAAAAGAGCTGTTGCCGAGGAAGCAAAATATATACTGCAGCGTAAGCTGGAAGGCATGGGTGCAGCCATGAGCCAGCACAACCTGGAAGAACTTTCTAACTTTTACAAAAAAGGATCTTCGCTTGATTTGTTGTATGATATTGCCATAAAAAAAATTGACCTTAAAGAGTTAAAGGAATTTACAACCCATGGAGATAAACTGGTACTGCCAAAACCTGTTAAGATTGTAGCTGAAGAAAAGACCGATAAAGAAA
>JBKJLT010000223.1:0-13857 GCA_046596765.1 Ferruginibacter sp.
CAAAAATTCAAAGGATTTAACTACTTCTGAACGTAACGTTAAACTTTATTTACTGTTTGTAGCCAATGTAACAGATACACTTATTGGCACGGCAAACCGTAAAGACATGTACGATGCCATAAAATTCTTTGGCAAGGTAAAAGACTTTTTGGGCATCAATGCTTTTATCTACGATACAGTAACAGGTAAAAATTTTAACAAGCAGACCGTGCTGAAAAAAATAGAGGCTTTAACACCGGGCGATAAAGACATTGTTGTTTTTTATTACGCCGGCCATGGTTTCAGGCAGCCAAAAGATGGCAGGCCTGGCCCCTACATTGATTTGCGGGATGTAGTTGCAGATAAACAAAAAAAATACCTGGATAATTCGCTGAGCACGGAAGATATTGTGGATTTGATAAAGAAAAAAGGCGCAAGGCTGAACCTTATAATAAGTGATTGCTGCAATGACAGTGTTACCAAAACAAACCCAATTGCAAAAGAACCGGCGCTGAGCGGAAAAAAAGGAATGTTTGACCAGTTCTGGAATATGCAAAAGTGCCGCAACTTATTTTTAAATACAAATACAACTATACTGGCGGCGGCAGCTTCGCCTTATCAATTGGCCATCAGCAACCCGGTCTTTGGAGGTTATTTCTCCAATCACTTTATTAACACGCTCGAAACAAATTTAAGCCTCGCAAACACCGCTGCAAAAGTAACCTGGGAAGATATTTTTAGCCAGGTTATACAACAAACAGAAACAAAGGCTGGCCGTACCTGGTGTAATGATGCAAAAACAATCAAGTGTAACAGGCAACGCCCTTATTGGAATATTACTTCCGGAAGATTTTAAAACTTATTGCCTCTATTTATTTACTTCTTTATTAGCAGCAGCTTCGGGAGCGGAAAATTGCTCATCTAATGAATAATATTTTTTCCAGTTACCGGCATCAATCATTTTTTTCCACCTGTTGTCTTTGTGCAAGAGTTTTAATGCAGGGTCTTCTTTAACAACATATTTATAATTAAAGCCTGCATTCAAAGCCATATCCAGCCAATTCCAGGCATCAGTTTTATTACCCGAAATTGCATGAAGCCTTGCAATAGTATAAATGGTAATATTGTCCTGCTTATTTATCTGGTAAAGCCTGGTATAGGTTTGTAATGCACCTTTGTGGTCCTTTAACATTAAACGGTATTTAGCTTTAAGTGCTATAAGTTCCGGCGTTTCGCCCAATGTAATCCGGTCAAGTGCTTCAGCATCCAGTAAACGTTTTTCTGCCCGGCTCTGGTCCCCTTCCTGTATTGCATAAGCAATATATAAAAGTTGTTTGCTCCTGTTTAATTCATTTCTACCTGCAAGAGAATCAAGTTGGGATAAAGCTTCGGTATACCGGTATGAAAGACCATAAGCTTCAATAAGGCTTTGCCTTGTACCGGTATTGGCCGGATCAAGCTCAATAGCAGCCTGGTAAAAATAAACAGCAGAATCGGGCAACCCCTGCCAAACATACATATCGCCGATTTTGGCATTCACATCGGCAAGCAGCTTTTCATCATAAGAATTATTTTCAATTGCTTTTTTTAAAAATAAAATACCATCTGTAAATGGTTTTAGTGCTCCAATAAATTTAAAACCGGGTATTTTAGCTCCATAGCTGATTAAACGGGGGATGTCCATCTTTGGCATTTTAATAACAGGCCTTTGTGGGAATGTATAAAATGTTTCTCCTGTAAATGAATTGATAGACTTAGAATCATTCAGGTATTTACCCGGTTCTTTTTTTGCAATGTTATAATGAAAAATACCGGCTTTTAAATTCCATTCGGTATTATCCGGAAACCGGGTTGTAATGCTATCATAAAAAGATTTAACTGCATAAACACCCAGACCCTCATGCTTCATACTGAAACCTGTTAAAAGATTTTCGGCTTCATTATATCTTCCTGCTTTTTCATACATGCCCGCCAATTTATTATAGCCCGATATTTGTGCCGGATCAGTTTCAATAAACCTCTTGTAATATTCCTCCGATTCATTAAACCGTCCCCAGCTTTCGTATAGCGATGCAAGCAATACATAATCCTCTTGCTGTTCATAATAGGCATTCGTGAAACAAATCTCAATGCATTGATCAGTTGCGTCGTTGGGGCTTTTTATATATAATGAGTCAGCATAAGCGGTCCATAATGTGTAAGGCAGGTAATTATCCATTGACTTTTTCAGCATCAATTCAGCCTCAGGCAAGCGTTTTAGTTCAATAAGTGTTTTAGCCAGGTAATGATATGCCAGCGGATTATGTGGATCTAACCCTATCACCCTTGTAAGTGCTGATTCGGCTGATACCAGGTCCATATCCCTATATGCAAGCAACCCCACCGCTAAATTTCCCTTTAAGTCTGTTCTATTTATAATCGTGCTTTTATCCAGGATACAATCTATATTTTCTATAACCGGCTTAGGAAGCTTCATATGCCGGGGATTTTTGAACTCATCAAACAAAAATCCCTTTTTTCTTTCCCCCGCTTCAAAGAACATGGAATCAGCAATTGCAAAAGATGAGTTATCCAGGTAAACATAACCCAGCCTTTCGTAAGGAAGAAAATGCCTGCTGTTTAATTTTATACTTTTTTGAAATGCTTCTTCGGCCTGCAACAGGTTACCTTTTTTTTCATAAATAAGGCCATAACTCATGTAAATATCCTGGAAGCCGGGTTGAAGTACTTTAGCCGAATCAGCATACAAGATTGCTTTCTCAAGCTGGCCTTTCTCAGTATAAAGATCTGCCAGGTTTGATCTTGGAATTGCCCAGCCCGGTGCTCTTAATGCAGCAGTCTTAAAATATTTTTCTGCTTCGCCATTATTATTTTTATAACTATACAAAACCCCTATTTCATTATAAATATAGGCTGCATATTTTTCCATTGCCAATGCTTTTTTTTGTTCGGCCAATGCTATATCAATTAATGCAGCCTGCTTTGAAACTTCAGTAAGCGGAATTTTTAACCGGGCTGTAACGCCGGTAAAGTAATGTAATTTAACCTTGAGGTTATTGTAGTAATACTTATTATCGGGGCTGGTTAACTTCAATGCAACCTGAAACATAAGGGGATAAACATTATAGCCATTGTAATTTGCATTGTAGTACCTGCGGCGTTCCAGTTCTGCGGCATCGCCCCGCAGGTATTGGGTTATAACCCGCTGCCCTGCCTCATCAAATAAGGTTGCCAGTGTATTCTTAAATTCTTTTAACCATTCTTTATTTGCCAATAATGTTAGTTTAAGTTCCAGCAACTTGCTCTTGCCAACTTCGTTATCCTGATTGATCAATGAGTCAATTAAAGCAAACGGTATGCTTTCTGCTGGTATATCATTAAGACTAAAACTATCTGTAACAACTTCCATTGTGTATTCCTTCAGCAAATTGTAAAAATATTGATCGGGTGTGTTTTCTTCCGGCGTAGCTGATGTTACCATCATCATCCGTTGCATTAATGTATCCTGTGTAATTTCATTTTTAGCAGTAATCAACGCAATGGTATCTATTTGCGATAAAATAAAATTGCCTTTGCCATTTACGACCGGTGTTTGAATGATATTTTCCTGTTTTAATACCAGGTCGTTTTTTAAGGAAGAATCCAGGTAGTTTTTGATATCGTCTAACGTTATTTTATCTGAATTGCTTTTAGCCGCAAGGCCTTTCAATCCATTTATAAGATAATATGAAAAAACGCCTCTTCCACCGCCCCAGTCTGCTTTCTCATTGGATAGCTGATCAGCAGAGCTGGAAGTAATTCTGATTTCATTATTCCTTAGAGTGCGTAATTGATTGCCTGCAAGGAAATTTCCTTTAAATATTTTTTCAGTCATTTTACCCGAATGACAGGCGTCGGTTATCATAATTACATTGGCTTGCTTTTTTATGGAAATGGTGTTGGCAATATCATTTAAGTAATCAATGCTTAACGCTAGGTTTACATAATTAAAGGGTGGGGAATCGTAGCAGATCAAAAAACCATTATTGTACATGGTTATATTCTCTAAATCTCCGTGGCCCGAAAAATAGATATATACTTTATCGCCTTTGTTGCAAATATCTTTTAACCAGTAAATGGCATTTATTACAGCACCCGATGTAGCAGTTTCATCAACAAGTAACCGGATATTTTCTTTGGGTACCGAGCCTCCAGCTTTTGATTTTAAAAAATCAGCAAATATTTCCGCATCGCGGTTTGCAAACTGTAGTTGGGGTATTTTGGGGTCAAGATATTTTGCTACGCCTATAACAAGTGCATAGGTTTTAGGGCCATCGGTTTGCTGTGCAAAAATTGTTTGGCAGCAGAAAATAAAGACAATTAAAATACCGGGCCCTTTCATTTTTAAATGTGCAGTTTATGTATGTATGACAATCACCGTCTCTAAGTTTACAAGACCTGGCTGTATTTTTTTGCAGTAATATGACCAACCAATGTTTTCCACTTTTCAGTTTTACGCAACTTATCCATAACCGGATCTTTCTGTAAAACAAAAGAATAATTAAAGCCGTACCCAATAGCGGTTTTAAGCCATTGCATCGCTTTATTATTATTCCCGGTTTTTGCATACAGCCTGGCTAAAGTATATGATGTATTCCTGCGGCTTTCTGTTGATCCCTGTTTCAAATAAGTTTCGTAAAATGGTATAGCCAGTTTGGGTTTATTTGCCAGCATATTGCTAAGGCCACGCAGGTTATTAATTTCAAGTACTGTGTAAGGTGTATGAGTTTGGGCTTTATTCAGCAATTCATTTGCACTATCAAATTTTGATGCATACATGTTGAACCGGGCAAGCAATAATCTTTTGTCAAGATTAATCTGGTTGCTGTCATTCAAATAATTAAGCTGGGTAAATGCAGCCCTGTTTTTATAAAGTGCTTTGTAAATATCAACAAGTGTAAGCCTTGCGTTGGCATTATCCGGTATCAGTGCCAGCGATTTTTCAAAGTAAGGACAGGCCTGTTTTTTTGAACCTGCCCATACATAGATATTGCCGATCTTACAATTAATATCTGCCAGGGTTTCTCTTTCTGATATCCATGGGATTGCTTTTACCAGGTATTCTATTCCGTCTTTACGGGGGGTAAAGATTGAGTCTGCAAATTCCAATAATTCACTGCTACCAGGTAACCAATATTGTACCTTTTCCTCTAAAATTTCGGGTTTTAATATTACCGGATCTTCAAGGCCGGTATTTTGTCTATCTGTTGAAACAAGATCACCATAATATTCCAGTGCGTTAAACTGAGGTATCCCGATGAACACTTCCTCATTTAGCGTTGGCGACCAGACGATAGAATCAAGGTATGGCCTGCTTGCGGTGTTGGCGGCCCTGTTGTACAATAATAAGCCGAGCCGGTAATACCAATCCCCATTCTGGGGAAATTTATCAATCATTCTTTTGTAAAATGCCTGTAACTCATAGGCGGATTGGTCTTTATCGGCAATTGCCAAACTATTTAATACCTGTTCGGCTTCGGTATAACGCCCCTGTTTTGCAAGAAAGTTATACAACTTTAAATAGCCGGCTTTTTCCTGCGGCAAATTTTGTATCAGCTTTCTTAAATACATTTCTGCATCAGCAAAATGTTTCCATGATTCACATGCTGCAACGGCAAAATAATAATTTTCTGCAGGATCATAATATTTCCCCAAAAAATAATCTTCAAAACAGGTATGATCGTATGGATAAATTACCGAAGCCTTTACAGAATCAAAATAACTCTGAAATTTTTCCCAATCCCGGCTGTATAATATTGCTTCTTTAAACATCAGTTCTGCTGGTTCCCATTTCCCCTTGTCGTAATATAATTTACCCAGGTAATGATAGGCCAATGGATTTCTTTTATCGAGCTCAATCACACGTTTCAAAAGTATTTCTGCTGTATCAAAATAAGGATATTGCTTGTTAAGAAACTGTAAAGCCTGTGTAAAAAGTAAAAAAATATCAGTAGGCCGGAAATTGATGTCAACCTCACAATCCGGGGCCCGAGAACCCCCACTTGGCGGTCTGGGATAAACCTCCCTCCCCACGCGGCGACCTTGAAAGTGGAAACCTTTTTTGCGGAGGCCTGCTTCATAAAAAAAGGAATCTGTAAGGGCATAATCTGTAGTTTTCAGGTAAATCTCTCCCAATCTTTCAAAAGGCAGGTAATGGCGGGAATTTATTTCAATTGCATTACGGTAAGATTCTTCAGCATCAAGTTGATTGCCCATCCTTTCGTACACAATTCCACGGCTGATACTTACTGAGGGCAGATTTTTTTGTAAAGAATCGGCCGTGGCACAGGCTTGCAAGGCTTTATCATATTTTTTTACCAGCCCGTAAATACCACATAAATTTGAGTAAGGCGTAGCCCAGTTTGGCGACAATGCGGATGCTTTTTTATAATATTTTTCTGCCTCGCTATATTCATCTTTATACTGGTACAATACCCCCAATTCATTATAAATATAAGCAGCATGCTCTTCAAGTGCCAGGGCTTTTTTCTGTTCCCTGAGGGCCTGCTCAATTAATTGTTTTGGATCTGCACTAGCAGGAATTTTTAATCTTAACGCTACTCCTGAAAAATAATGCAGAAAAACGGCCGCTCTGTTACTGTAATATTTATCAGCTTGCGATAATTTTAATGCAATGGCAAACATTTTTGGATAAGCATCATAACCATTGCTATTAATATAATAATACCTGCGCCTTTCCATTTCTGCTTCATCACCTTTTATATAATGCAAAATCACTTCCTGGCCTATATCAATAAAATTTCCACCAAGTGAAATATTAAACCTCGCTTTTTTTTCCGGATCATTTTTTAATTGGCTTTCCAGTTCCTTTAATTTATTTGACTGCATTATGGATATATTCCGCCTTGCGAATGTATGAATCAATCTAAAAGCAATGGTATCGGCAGCAAGCGTATCAAGTTTTAAATCATTTGTTAACGATTCCAGGTTTTCTCTTTTCAACAATGAAAAAAAATAATCTTCTGGCTCTGCAGGCTCTTCAGTTGCCTGCAATGATTTTGTTACCATATCATTTAACACCGAATCTTCAGTAACTATTTGACGGGCCTTAATGGTTTCTGATGCTGTTACAGTTGAAAATTGAAAATCATCTTTGCGATAAGTTACAATTACAGGCGTTTGTTTTTCACCATCATTTTTTAGCACTTTGTCATTAGCCATTGCATTTTCCAGGTATGCTTTAAGTTCGCTTAAAGTAACAATACCATTATAATCGGTATCTGCCAGGCCGCCCTGTAGGCCATTTGTGAGGTGATAAGAAAAAACACCCCTGCCCCCGCCCCAATCAGTTTTTTCAATAGATAACTCTTCGGATTTGCAGGAAGCCATCCTGATCTCTCTTTCTTTTGCAAGCATTAACTGTTCGCCAGCCAAAAAATTTACGTTGAACTTGGTTTTGGCCATGCGGCCGGAGTGGCAGGCATCTGTAATAATAATTACGTTGGCATTTTTTGTTACCGAAATGGTATTGGCCATTTTATTCAGCCTGTCCATACTTAAGCCCATGTTTGTAAAAGCGGTTGATGATGTATTATAGCATATCAGCGACCCATCTTCAAACATACTTTTATTTTCAATTGCACCATGGCCCGAAAAATAAAAAAAAGCATTATCATCTTTCTCACAGTTGTCTAAAAGCCAATCAATAGCATCATTAACTTTCTGTGACTGAGCATCCGCATTCAGCAATAGTTTTATATTTTTCTTTGGTACCGAGCCGCCCGAAGCCGACATTAAAAACGCTGCAAAAAATATTGCATCCCTGTCAGCAAAATGAAGGTTCATACTGGAGTCTAAATAATTTGAGATTCCAACTATAACCGCATAGGTATTTCCTTTGCCCGCCGGCTTGGTTTGCTGGTTGATATCAATAGCAGATTGTGCAAAAATAATTTTGCTGCAAAAAATGATCAATATAAAAATACAAAGTTGCTTCACCTTTTAATTTACAGTTTTATTCATTTATATTTTTTTCGTGAAAACATTATTGATCATTGATTTATTTGCAATGGCATACGTATTTCCACAGGAAGCAGCAGGGGTATCATTTTTTATTAATGGCTGTGCCAAAATAAAATCTGAAGCCAACAACAAACTTAATAACACAAAAAAATATTTCATTTGCTTTTGCAATTAATAATCTGAAACTACACCCCGGCGTTTTAATTTTATAGGTGCTGTTTTAGTCACCAGAGTTTTCCATTTATCAGTTTTACGCAAACTATCCATTGCTGGATCCAATTCAAATATAAATTTATAGTTGAACCCAAGCTTTACTGATTTCTCCAGCCAGATAAATGCTTCTTTTTCGTTTTTCTTTCCGGCATATAATCGTGCTAATGAATAGCAGGTATTTGCATCGTCTGGTTTTGATGCAAGGTAGATTTTGTAATTGTTGATAGCCATATCAGGCTTATTGGATAACAGGTTTAAGCGTCCGTACAAGTCTGCAAATTCAGTTAAATTGTAAGGATGTTTTGACCTGGCTTCATCCAGTAATTGCTGTGATTTATTAAATTGCCCTGCATACATGGTCATCTGTGCAAACAATAATCTTTTTTCAAAATTTATCTGGCTGCTGTCGTACAAATAATTAAGTTGTGCAAGTGTTGCCCTGTTTTTATAAATGGCTGTGCCTGCGTCTACCAAATGCAGCCTGGTATTGGCATTAAGTGGAGCAAGCTCCAATGATTTTGCATAAGGTTTGTAAGCTTGTTTTTTTGAGCCAGCCCAAACATAGATATTCCCGATTTTAAAATAAATATCAGCTAACGTTTCTTTTTCGCCAATTAATTCGGCTGCCGTTGATAAATATTTTATCCCATCTTTCCGGGGTGAATAGATATCAAGAGCAAGCACAACATATTCATTAATTCCGGGCAGTTCAATATGGTCATGACTGGTAACTAAATGTATTTTATCTAAAGTAGCTTTACTATTGGTTGTTGATAAATCATTTATTGTATAATCACCTGATTTGTTAATCAGTACTAAAATAGCGGTATCTATAAACAATTCTTTGTTCATTTTTGGGAACCATATAATCGAATCTAAATAGGCTGTTATGGCCGGAGCAGCTGCTCTGCTGTATAACAAAAGTCCAAGCCGGTAATTCCAGTCGGCATTATCCGGAAATTTCTCTATTGTTCTGCGGTAAAACGCATTCAATTCCTTTTCGGATCTTTCCTTATCAACAACAGCAAAACTTTTTATCAGTTTTTCAGTTTCTGTAAACCGGCCCAGCTTTTCCAGCATACGCCAGAGTTTTATATACCCCCCAATTTCATTGGGTTCCAATTGAATGATGGCTTTGTACATTATATCTGCTTCCTCAAAATGGCTCCATGTTTCATAAGCAGTTGCGATAAAATAAAAATCTTCAATTTTTTTGTAGTAATAGGCACGGAAAAAATTTTCAAAACAGTCGTGTTCATAGGGGTATTTTGTTTTTTTTATTACTGAATCACAATATTGGTTGAACGAAACAACATCCAGGTTAAATTGAATGGCATATTTGAACATGATTTCGGCATCTTCCCATTTTTTTTGTTCATAAAATATCTTACCCAGGTAATGAAAAGCCAGCGGATTTTGAGCATCAATGTTTATTATTTTTTTAAAAATTCTTACCGCATTGACAAAATTATTTTTCAAATATTCACTCATGCCCCAGTAAAAAAATCCCATTACATCATTTTTACTAAGTTTTGCCGTATCCAGTTTACAGGGCATAACAGAATTAAAATCATCAACTAAACTTTGTGCCAACCACACCGGTGCTGCACCTTTTTTAAAGTGCAGTCCTTGTTTTCTCAGGTCAGCTTCATAAAAAAAAGAATCGGCCAGCGCATATTGTGTCCTGTTCAAATACAAATATCCCAGTCTTTCAAAAGGTAAATAATGCCTTGAATTTAAATCAATAGAAGCCCTGTAATATTCTTCTGCAAAAAGCTGATTGCCCGTATTTTCATATAGCAAACCAAAATTATTACTGATACAGGGTAAGCCGGCTTGTAAACTATCTCCCTTATTACAGGCATCAAATCCTTTTTTGTTGTTTTTGCCTGCAGCATAGAGGTAAGCTAAATTTGCCCATGGTAAAGCCCAGTTGGGGGCTAATTTTGAGGCAGTAGTAAAATTCTTTTCTGCTTCGGCAATATCTTTTTTAGCCAGGTACAGCACCCCCAGTTCGTTATAAATGTAGGCTGCATGTTCTTCTAAATCCAGTGCCATTTTTTGTTCGGCAAATGCCGCTTCAATCAAAGGAGCAGGGTCTTCTGTTACCGGAATTTTTAAACGTAAGGCCAGTCCCGAAAAGTAATGAAAGAAAACAGCCGCTTTGGTATTGTAATATTTATCATCCTTACTAAGGTTTAACGCAACCGTAAACATCCGGGTATAAACATCGTAGTTATTGTTTTTACTGTTGTAATACCTGCGGCGTTCCAGTTCGGCTTCATCGCCCCTTATATAATTTGCTATTACATTTTGGCCAATATCTAAAAATGCACCTGCCAGATCTAAATAAAAGCGGTTAAGTTTTTCTTTATCATTTTTTAATAAATCCTCAAGCTCCCCCAATTTATTTTTTGTTCTCTCTGTAATTGCTGAATCTTTCAGTTTATTTATCAATGCAAAAACAATGGCTTCATTGGTAAGCGTATTCAGGTTTAAACTATCTGTCAAGCCTTCCAGGTTTTGTTTTTTAAGCTGTGTAAAAAAATAATCTTCCGGCTCTGCATTATCTTCGTCATTCATGCCAGGCATTGAGTTGGTTAACATAACAATCGCTAAAGAATCATTTTTAACCTGAGCTTTAATTTTTTTTGCTTCGTCATCTACAACTGTAGCAAGCTGAAAATCGCTGCTGCCGTTAATTACCGGAGTTTGTATATCGCCATTGTTTTTAAGAACAAGATCGTTGGCCATTTTGTTTTCCAGGTAATTTTTTAACTCGCCTACACTTACAACACCATCATCATCAGCATCTGCCAGGCCACCCTGCAACCCGTTGACTAAGTAATAAGAAAATACGCCTCTTCCCCCACCCCAATCTTCTTTCTCATTCGACAATTGGTCTGGTTTGCTGGATGCCATCCTGATCTCGTTTTCTTTTTTCAGCATCAATTGTTCACCCACAAAAAAATTGCCTTTGAATTTATTTCCGTTCATTGTACCCGAATGGCAGGCATCGGTTATTAAAATCACTTTTGCTTTTGTTCTAACAGAAATGGTATTTACAACATCATTCAGGTAATCAATACTTAAACCCATGTTTACAAAAGCAACTGATGGTGTGTTGTAACAGATGAGGTAACCATTTTTACTCATGGTAACATTTTCCATTTCGCCGTGGCCGGAGAAATAGAAAAACACTTTATCATTTTCGCTGCAATTGTTCATCAGCCAGCGTATAGCTTTATCTACTTCGCCAATGGTAGCCATTGAATCGGTGAGTAATTTTATATTTTGTTTTGGAACCGATCCGCCGGGTGCCGACATTAAAAAATCAGAAAAAACAATGGCATCCCTGTTGGAAAATGAAAGCTGAGGTATATCCGGATCCAGATATGATGAAATACCAATTACAATGGCGTAAGTATTTCTTCCGGAAACAGAAGCTGCATCATTTTTTAATAATGGCTGCGCCGAAATACAGAACGAAATAAACAACAAACATACAAGTAGAAAAAAATATTTCATTTGTTGCAGCAGTTTCATCTGTAAAAGATACTCAAAAAACTTAACTATAAACTATCCCGGTTAAAAAATTCTACTGTGTGTAAAGCTGGTTAAATAATAATTTAAATGTACCCCATGATTGTGCCCGGAAAGTTATCTCGGGAGTAAAAGCATATAATTTTCCTTTACCAACCGATGCTTCAAAAGCGGTAATGCCATTTTTTAAATAGGTTTCGCCCCAGCTCCAGCCGCTGCGTAATATCTTATCGTTGCCAAACCAGGCCAAAGGTTTTATTACACCGCTGCTAACCGCATCAGGGTTCAATTTAAAGACCGGGTTATTATCAAAATAAACATCGGTTTCTTTATTTAAGCCTGCTGTTGCCATTTGTTTATTATCTACCTGAATACGTAAAATACTGCCGGGAGTATAGTACTTGTCACGGCCAAGTGTTTTCTCCTCGCCGTTTACAATTTCAACCATCGCATCTGCCACCGGTAATTTTAAATAATAAGCAAGTTGTGTGCTGCTGCCAATAGTAACGATATTACCGCCCTGCTCTAAAAATATTTTTAATTGGGGTATCGATTTTTCGGCAGTGATTCTTCCGGTCATTCTTTTCAGTTCTTCGGGAATACTGTCTAAAGCATTGGGGCTGTTGCTTTGGGTAGTGCGGCTGCTGATGGCCGGAATACCTTCGTCAACAAATACAATTACATCATACTTGCTTTTAAGATTACCGGTATCAATATCTTTTGGGTAAATAACATCATAACTGTAATTAAATTTTTCCAATATCAACCTAACCCAACCCGATGGCATCGAGCCGCCATACATATCCCACAAAGCAATCCGGGCTTTTTTTATTTTAGTTATTTCTGCCGGTTTTTTATCTGCAGCAATAACCTGCACATTATTTTCAGCAGCTGATTTATCTATCATTGATTTTGCATTTGAACCGGATGAAATATAAAATGAACCATTGCTGTATGCTGATCCAGCAGCTACATTGCTTATTCGATACACATCAACACCTGCGTTAATTAAATTATTTACAGCTTTAAAAGATTGGTTGGCTCTTGCATCCAACACATAACCGGCTGATGAATTTTTGACTGTTGATCCTGGTAATCTTATCAATTCCCCCAAAGGATTCTTTATGAATGGCCCTTCAAAGCCATCCATAATGCGGTCGAACTGAACACCCATCTGGTAGGCCAAAGTCCAGCCTGCAGCATCATACGGCGGCACAGGCGGCCCACCGGGGTATTGAAAATCGTTAGGATGATCCTGCGGTTCAAACATATCCAGCACATGCGGCCTGAAAGCCTGGTTGGTTTTAACGACATAAGAATTAGGCGGGTATTTTTTCCCGGCCACAGTAAAATCAGCAGTTGCTTTATGTACCACAATACCTGTTCTGATTAAAGCATTTAAAAAAACAACTGCAGTTGCTAAATCGGGCTGATCGGATGAAATGATATAACCCCGGGGATCCATAAAAGCATTATTCTTCATTACACTATCGTAAAACTTAACAGGTACATTACTGCCTCCCCTGGTGGTTTCTGTAGTTGTTTTTATTCTTTTTAAAGAATCCTGGTGAAGTTTATCTATCGCTTCTATTTTATTTGGAGAGAGAGACCAGGTATCTTTATTGCCTTTGGCAATTGCATTTTTACCCATCAAATAAATATTCATCAGCAATTCATCCCTGTATCTTGATGCGTAATTTAAAACCGCATAATTTAAAGAAACAGAGTAATCAATAGATTGACGGAAAAGCCATTTTTGCGGAACGATTGGATTAGGCGTAGCCGCATTGGGTATTAACCGGGATGTTACGAGTGGAATGGTTGATGGGTTTGGACTGCCAACAATCTCTGTCAGCAAACCAATCATGTTATGAAAATAAGTAGTTGTTCTTAACCCTCCATTGTACCATGTTGAAAAAACGGAACCTGCCTTGCTGGTATACCCTGGTTTATTTTCTTCATTCAACCTGTTTTGCATGGCCGCACCAACGGCATCAAGCCCGGTAATGATCAACGGATCAAAAACATAATTGAAAGGATCCCGATAAGGAGCACCGGCCACAATAGAACCCGCAGGCCCCGACTGGTGATGGTTGTACA
>JBKJLT010000420.1:0-3457 GCA_046596765.1 Ferruginibacter sp.
ACGGTACTTTCAAGACAATTATCTCAATCTGCCTATATTGATTTTGATAATGCGCCGGCATTGGGCTGGAATTACTACCGCCTGAAAATTATTGATAAAACAGGCAGTTTTACCTACTCACCTGTAAGGCCGGTTAAGTTTGCCAAAGGCAGCGAAGAAGTAAAAATCTTCCCGGTACCGGCAACAGAAGTGCTGAATGTGTTGTTGCCATCATCTTACATAAACAGTGCTACTTTATTGCTGTATGGCATTGATGGTAAATTTATTTCATCATTAAAGCCAACTGTAAACAATGTAAAAATAAATGTGAAACCGCTTGCCGGAGGCACTTATGTGCTTAAAATAATTAAAGCTAATGGCGAGGCTCAAACTTACCAGTTTGTTAAACAATAATTAAGTAACTGAAATTGTAAGCAATAGTTTTTTAAAATTATAGCTTACAATTTCTTATAAATCCAATTCCTTCAAAACTTCCAATTTCCGAAGAAGACTAACCTATTATTTAATTTTTTATAAATTTTTGTATGCCAAAACTTTTACGCTTTGTAGTTGCATGTATCATGGCAATTACTTTACAGCAAACAGCAACATCTCAATCTTTAAGTGTTAACACAACCGGTGCTGTAGCTAATGCCAGCTCTATACTGGATGTAAGCAGCACTACAAAAGGTGTACTTATACCCCGTATGGATAAAACCCAGAAAAATGCCATTGCCACACCGGCAACCGGTTTGCTGGTGTATCAAACATTACCAGATAGTATTGGTTTTCATTATTTTAATGGCACTGTATGGGTATGGCTAAGCAATAACAGCCCCCTGGTTGATACTATTAACTGGAAAACGCATGGCAATGCGGGTTTAACAGACAGTACCAGTTTTTTGGGCAATATTGATAATGTACCATTAAACTTCAGGCAGAATAATGTAAAGGCAGGCAGGATAGATAACATAAGGGGCAATGTTTTTTTAGGAATATCAGCCGGTAATGATACCGCTTCGGGCCAGGTAAACATTGGAGCCTTTGCAGGCCAAAAATTTAAAACCAATTTTGTTGGTGTGAATATGGGCTATGCTGCCGGGCAAAATATAACCGGGGCAAACAATAATAACATCGGGATATTTGCCGGACAGGGCTCTGCAGGATCTACAGGGGGAGATTATAATAATTATATGGGTGCTGCTGCCGGGCAATTTAATAAAACCGGCCAGGCGAATGTCGGTATTGGTCATGGAGCATTAAGGAATGATACAATTGGAACCTTGAATACTGCCGTTGGTTATAGTGCATTAAATATTACTGGCAACAGCTCAAATAATACTGCAATAGGAGGATTCGCTCTATCAGCTCATAAAGGCGGAGATTTGAATACGGCACTTGGTTACGAAGCCATGGGTAGCGACAGCGCAGGCAGTGTAAACGTAGCTATTGGATGGAGGGCTTTAAGAAACAATAAAACTGGTACCGAAAATACCGCAGTGGGCGTTGGTGCTTTGGAAGCCGATTCAACCGGTAGCTGGAACACCGCAGTAGGCCGCTACGCCGGGTTTTTAAATAAACGTGGTAATTATAATGTAGCAATGGGTATGCAGGCAGCAGTAAGTAATGATACAGCCAACCTTACCACATTTATTGGCCATTTTTCCGGATATTATAACAGAAGCCATTACAATACCGGTGTAGGTGCATATTCGCTTTCCTATAATAATTTTACAACAGGCAGTAGTACTACAGGTATAGAAAATACAGGCTTTGGTTATGGAGCCGGTTTTGCTATCAATTTAGGGTCAAAAAACACAGCCATTGGCTATCAATCTATGAATGGTGGAGGGCCTTTTATCAGTGGTAGCCGCAATGTGGCCGTTGGAGACAGCACACTTTATAGTTTTTCAACCGGTAACGATAATGTGGCCATGGGTTACAAAACTTTATCAAATGCAGGCACCGGTTCTCAAAGTGTGGCTGTAGGTTCCAGGGCATTAAGAGTTTTCAATGGCACTTATCCCAATACTGCCATTGGCTATTCCAGTATGGATAGTGCCACAACAAACGGTGCCAATACTGCTGTTGGTAGTTATACGTTAACATCTAATAAAACAGGTATCAACAATGTGGCAGTTGGTAATGCGGCTATGTTTCAAAGCACTTTGGGCAGCAACAATACAGCAGTAGGTAACGATGCAGGCCGTTTTTTTAGAAATAACGACAATACTGCCATAGGTAGCGGAGCCTTAAGGAACGATTCAACCGGCTACGGAAATACTTCAACCGGCGCATACAGTTCAAGAAATATAACTTCTGCTATCTGGAACACAGCTAATGGTTATTTCGCTTTAGAAAATGATTCAACAGGTAGCGAAAATACCGCCATGGGTACTTCTGCATTCAGATCAAACTATAATGGAATAAGAAATGTGGGAGTAGGCATTAATACCGGTTACTGGGCAACCGGCAGCAGTAATACTTATTTAGGTAGTTATGCAGGCCAGGGTGTAAATGCCCTCAGTACAGGTGGTTCAAATACCGGAATTGGCGATTTTTCACTTTTTAGTATAAGATCAGGTTCACAGAATGTTGCCATAGGTGAAAGTGCTTTGTATGATGACAGTAGCGGCAGTGCCAATGTATCAATAGGTGGATTTTCCTTGTTTAACCATTTAAGAAATAATAATAATGTAGCTGTGGGTTATAATGCAGGCGGTTTAGATACCGCAGCTACAGGCGCTGTGTATATGGGCAGGGATGCCGGTTACAGCAACCAGCGGGATAATACGGTTGCCATTGGTTACCAGGCTTTATTTAACAATAGCCTTGGTTTAAATGCTGCTACCCAGGGAGATTCGGCCTTGTACAATACCGCTGTTGGTTACCAGGCACTGGTTACTAATGGTAAAGGAGGATGGAATACTGCTTTAGGATTTTACGCCGGCAGAGATAAAACCACAGGTTTTTATAATACTTTAATTGGCATGCAAGCAAATAGATTTGGTGCTGGTGCAAATTTTAATACTGCAATTGGTGTAAATAGTATGTTGAATGTAACTGGTAGTCAAAATACTGCTTTAGGAGCATTGGCTATGTCTTTGGGGGTAACAATTGGTATTAATAATGTAGCAATTGGCCCCAATGCCTTAAATGTAGCCACAAGTGCCGATAACAATATTGGCATTGGTACATTTGCCCTGGAAACCAATACCACCGGCGATAATAACGTAGCTATTGGAATGCAATCTTTAGATCGTAATTCATTAGGCAGTAATAATGTTGCAATTGGGCACCAGGCCCTTTTTAATAATACTGCCAGCACCAATACAACAGTAGGTGCAAGTTCTATGGTTGCCAATACCAGCGGGGAGGGCAACGCCGGGCTCGGTTATAATGCTATACTTGCTAATCAGGGAGGTAGCTGGAATACAGCCCTGGGCTCTTATGCACTTCGTAGCAACTTAAATTCCTC
>JBKJLT010000525.1:0-3409 GCA_046596765.1 Ferruginibacter sp.
ACTAAAATGCCCTGCTACAAAACAGGCGAAGATGAGGGAACAAGAATTTTTCACGTAACAATTTAATTAACCCGCAGTGCCGCATTTTGCGGCACTGCTTTTAATATCTTATATGCAACGTTTAATTTTGTTGCTGCTTTTGTTTTCTTTTAAATCTGCAGCAGCACAAGAGCTTTTTGTTTTTACCGAGCCTGCCAGTAATATGGCTGCAAAAAGTTTTGGTTTACGGCTGAATAATTATGTAATGAACGAAACCGGTACTAAAAGAACCAACTATCATTTAATTCCGGAAATTATGTGGGGCGCTTCTAAACATCTGATGATACATGTTGATGCTTTTTTAAGTAACCGCAACAAGAGCTTTGTTGCTGAGGGTGGTGCTGTGTATGCAAAGTATCGTTTTTACAGTGTAGATGAAGTGCATAGCCATTTTCGCATGGCAGCTTTTGGCCGGTATAGCTTTAATAACAGCGATGTTCATCAACAGACAATTGATTTAAATGGGCACAACAGTGGTTACGAAACCGGATTGATTGCTACTCAATTAATGGGCAAAGTTGCTGTTTCGGCAATTGCCTCTTACTTACATGCAATGGATAATAGCAAAGAAAAATTTATTTATGGTGATAAGAACCGCAATGCAGTTAACTATACCTTATCGGTTGGTAAGCTAATGTTGCCAAAAGAATATACCGGTTACCGGCAAACCAATATAAATCTGATGATTGAAATGCTGGGGCAGGCAAACTTAAATACTGGATACTCTTTTTTAGATATAGCACCATCTGTTCAGTTTATATTTTTAAGCAGAATGCGATTGGATGCTGCTTACCGCATACCACTTGTAAAGGATTTAAGCCGGACTTCGCCAGGTGGATATTTTGTAAGGCTTGAATACAATATCTTTAATGCTTATTAAACCATGAAAAAAATATTGCTTTTTATATTATCGTTATTTCAAAAAAGGAATTGTTGTAAATGAAAAATTCATTTTTAGCGCTGATGATGATCCTATTGTGCTCAACTGCGGTGCAGGCACAGCTAAAGATTGGAGAAACGGTACCGGAGATAGAATTGATGGGGAAGTCAGACAGTGCTATAAAACTTTCATCACTTGCTGGCAAAGTGGTGCTGATAGATTTTTGGGCAAGCTGGTGTGGCCCCTGCAGGGCTGCAAATCCTTATGTTCAGAAATTATATAAGAAATATAAAGCTAATGGCTTTGAAGTATTTGCCGTGTCGTTGGATGTAAATAAACAGCTCTGGTTAAAAGCCATCAGAAAAGATAGGTTAACCTACACACAGGTTATTGACAGCGATGGCTGGCTTTCGAAAGTTGCAGCGCAATATTATGTAGATGCTTTGCCAACCAATTTTTTACTGGATAAAACCGGTAAAATTGTTGCCATTAATATAGAAGGAAAGGAGTTATTTGATAAAGTAAAAAGCATGGTGGAATCACTATAATTTACTTACAAAACAACCACCAGCAGATTTTTTACAACATCCTTACTTAGCAGTTTGCGTTCTTTGCTGTTTATTTTTACCTGAAAGGATCTGTCAAATTCTTCAATAGCTTCCACCATCAATTCATCACCCAGCTTTATATTGCTTTTTGTGAGGTATTGTAAAAATGTGTTTGAATGTTCAGCCACACCTGTAAATTTCACTTTATCACCTTTGCTGCATTCGTTAAGGGGTTTGCTGCTGTTTTTAATGAATCGCCCTTTTGCATCAGGTATAAGGTCGCCATGTGGATCGACTTTAGGGTAACCTAAATGTTTGTCAAGCTGCTCAATAAGCTCATCGCTTATAACATGTTCCAGTTGCTCTGCAATTTCATGCACCTCGTCCCATTTAAATCCCAGGCTGTTTACGAGCCATACTTCCCACAGCCGGTGCTTGCGGATGATATTGAGCGCAATATGCCTGCCTTGCTCTGAAAGCTTTACCCCTTTTGACTTTTCGTAGCTGATTAGTTTTTTAACAGACATCTTTTTGATAAAATCAGTTACCGAAGCAGCATTGATGCCCAGGGTTTCGGCCAGGGCCGATGTGGTAACCACATCGCCATGCTTTTCCTGTAGTTTATAAATGGCTTTAAGATAATTCTCTTCTGCTAATGAGGTCATAACCGGTTATTTTAACAAATTTGCGAAATAAAATTGAGAAAATTATTTTAGGTGAACCTAATTATATATTTTTGCTAAACAAATAAAAATAAATAGCTGCATTAATTCAATGTTAAATATATAGTATGCAAAAAATTATACCTTTTTTAATTGGCTGTTGTTTACTGAACAGTGCCTTTGCACAGCCCACAGGGCCCGGTGGGCAAGGGAAAATATCCGGCATAGTAACCGGCAACGGCAATAAAGTAGTTGCCGCAACCGTAACTTTACGTCCGCTTAATACTACAGTAATATCCGACTCGACAGGCCATTTTCATTTTATCAATATACCCAATGGCAATTATACCATTGAGGTAACTGCAGTTAATTTTATTAAGTACACGGGGAAGGTAGCTGTTAAGCAAAGCGTTACCATGCTGAATATTTCATTGGCCGAAAATGAAAACATGATGGGTGAAGTGGTTATTTCAGGCACCATGAAGCCGATCAGTAAAATGGCTTCGCCGATACCTGTGGAAGTATATTCACCTTCGTATTTTAAAAAGAATCCATCACCCAATATTTTCGAAAGTTTGCAAATGGTTAACGGCATACAACCGCAACTAAACTGTAATGTTTGTAATACCGGCGACATACATATAAACGGTATGGAAGGCCCTTACACCATGATATTGATTGACGGTATGCCGATTGTAAGCAGCCTTTCTACGGTTTACGGACTGGCTGGAATCCCGAACAGCATGGTAAAGCGTATTGAAATTGTAAAAGGTCCGGCTTCTACACTTTATGGCAGCGAGGCTGTGGGCGGACTGATCAATATCATCACCAAAGATGCATCGGGCTCTGATAAACTACGTGTTGACCTTTCAACAACAAGTACAGGTGAGTATAATGCAGACTTTACTGCAAAGTTTAAATTGAACAAAACGATCAATTCTCTGCTTGGGATTAATTATTTTAATTACCAGCAGATAAGAGATATTAACCGGGATAATTTTACTGATGTTACCCTGCAAAACCGTATCTCAGTTTTTAATAAGTGGAGCTTCAAGCAGAAAAATAATCTGCAGTCTTCCCTGGCATTACGCTATGTTAACGAAGACCGCTGGGGAGGCGAAATACAGTGGCAGCCGAAGTTTAGAGGAACTGATAGTGTTTACGGCGAAAGTATAAATACCAACCGCTTTGAACTGATCAGTACTGTTGCATTGTCTGCAAATATCACCGCAGATATTTCTTATAATTACCATTTACAGGATAGTTATTATGGGCGTATT
>JBKJLT010000025.1:0-2735 GCA_046596765.1 Ferruginibacter sp.
GGTAATTTTAGTTTGGTAAAAATTTTGGGTACCATTCGGCCACCAACAACTTCATGCCCATGAAAGGTCCAGCCATGGCCTTCTTCAAATTTTTTTGTGGCGGGCTTGGCAATATCATGTAGTACGGCAGCCCAGCGCAGCCATAGATCATCCGTGTTTTTGGCAATATTATCAACCACCTGTATAGTATGGTAAAAATTGTCCTTATGGCCGTGTCCGTCAATATATTCTGCACCGGCCAGGTCAACCATCTGCGGAAAAATAATTTTAAGTAAGCCACTCTTATATAAAAGATCAAAACCTATGGAAGGCTTGTCGCTCATGAGTATTTTATTCAGTTCATCGGCAATTCTTTCGCCACTCACAATTTTTATGCGGTCTGCATTTTCGCCAATGGCCGCAAATGTATCGGGGTGTATGGTAAAATTCAATTGCGATGCAAAACGGATAGCCCTCATCATCCTCAAAGGATCGTCACTAAAAGTTTGGGCTGGTGTCAGTGGTGTTTGAATATTCTTTTGTTCCAGGTCATTAATGCCATTGAAAGGATCTACCAGTTGCCCATAATCCGCTTTATTAAGGCTGATGGCCATGGCATTGATGGTAAAATCGCGGCGGTTTTGGTCATCTTCAATAGTACCATTTTCAACGGCAGGCTTGCGGCTGTTGAAATCGTAGCTTTCTTTACGGGCACCTACGAATTCAACCTCAAAAGCCCCATCCCAACCCTTCCCCGACGGGGAAGGAACTGGAGTATTATTAGAGTCTATTGCCAATTGCCTATTGCCTATTGTTATTTGCGCAGTACCAAAATTTTTAAAAAAATGAACTTCAGGTTTTGGGCTGAATTTTTCAGCAACCTTTGCAGCGAGTTCAATACCATCGCCCACACAAACAATATCCATGTCCTTGGTATTTCTTCCTAAAATCTTATCCCGTACAAAACCACCAATCAAATAACAGGGCAAACCAAGTTCCTGTGCCGAAAAGGCAATTTTTTCAAGTATCTCAAGTTCTTTGTCGTTACAATTAATATACATGCGGTGCAAAAGTAATGGGAATTTAAATCCCGATGGCTATCGGGAAGATTTTAGATTTGCGATTTAAAGCCTCCCACTTTCTAACTAAATACAGTTTTACTTTATGACAGCTCCTGCAATTTGTAAATTTAAAATCGTCAATCTAAAATCTAAAACCCACTTCGGCATTAATATTGACAATATACCTGCTCACTTAAAAAGTCAACAACTAACTTTGTGGTTTGACATTTTGACCTTATACTAAAAACTATGAACGATAATTTTTATCAGCAGGGAACAGAAGATGAAATGGAGTTTATGCCTATTATTCCCCTAAATGAAGATGATGACGGAAGTACTGATGATCAACCCATTCCCGATGTTATACCATTATTAGCTTTAAGAAATACCGTACTCTTTCCGGGGGTGGTAATACCTATTACCGTTGGCCGGGATAAGAGTATTAAAGCCGTAACCGATGCTTATAAGGCTGACAAATTGATAGGTGTTGTTGCGCAAAAAGACAGTACTATTGAAGAACCAACTGTAAGCGACCTGGAAGATATTGGTACTGTTGCCAAAATTGCCAAGTTGATAAAAATGCCTGATGGCGGAACCACCATTATTATACAGGGACGCAGGCGTTGTAAAATTGAAGAAATAACAAGTGACGACCCTTACTTTAAAGCAAAAATTTCTGTTTTAACCGATGAGGTTTTAAAAGGTGATGCCGACTTTGAAGCCATGATTGGTAGCATTAAAGACCTGGCCGGGCAGATCATCAACTTATCGCCCAACCTGCCCAGCGAAGCTGCTATCATTTTGAAGAATATTGAGAATCCTTCGTTTCTCATACATTTTGTGAGCAGCAATTTAAACAGCGATATTAAAGATAAGCAACGCCTGCTGGAGATAAGCAGCATTAAGGCACGTGCCGAACTGCTGATGAACCTGATGCAGACCGAACTGCAATACACTGAATTAAAGAACAAGGTTACCAATAAAACCCGAGCCGAGCTGGATAAGCAACAGCGTGAATACTTTTTGCAGCAACAAATAAAAGCCATTAAGGATGAATTGGGTGGCGATAATGTGGCAGAAGTAAAAGACATGCTGAAGAAGGCCGAGCACAAAAAATGGCCTGTAGCGGCAAAGGAAATGTTTACCAAAGGAGTTGAAAAGCTGGAACGGATGCATCCATCCACACCCGATTATTCGGTTGTGTACAATCACCTTGATCTGATGCTGGACCTGCCCTGGGATGAATATACTGAAGACTCATATGACCTTAAAAAGGCAAAAAAGATACTGGATCATGATCATTATGGTATGCAGAAAATTAAGGAACGTATCCTGGAATACCTGGCAGTTTTAAAGCTTAAAGGCGATATGAAATCACCCATACTTTGCTTTTTGGGACCTCCGGGTATTGGTAAAACCAGTCTGGGTAAAAGTATTGCCGCTGCTATACAAAGGAAATACGTGCGGGTTAGTCTGGGTGGGCTGCATGATGAGAGCGAGATACGTGGACACCGTAAAACATATATCGGTGCTATGCCCGGACGTATCCTGCAATCAATCCGCAAGGTAAAATCTAGTAACCCGGTAATGATATTGGATGAGATTGATAAAGTAGGCAGTGACCACCGGGGCGACCCATCGTCAGCTTTGCTGGAAGTACTGGACCCGGAACAGAATAATACCTTTTACGATAAC
>JBKJLT010000114.1:0-3521 GCA_046596765.1 Ferruginibacter sp.
AAAACATGTAGTCTTTAGTCCATATTGGAATGTGCCTCGCAGCATTGTGCGAAATGAAATTCTTCCCGCCATAAAGAGAAACCGTAACTATCTCGCCAAAATGAATATGGAGCAAACTGGCTACAGCGATGGTTTACCGATAATACGGCAAAAGCCGGGTGGCGCAAATGCTTTGGGAAGAGTGAAATTTATTTTCCCTAACAGCTATAACATTTACTTTCATGATACACCTTCAAAATCCCTGTTTAATGAAGATAATCGTGCTTTTAGCCACGGGTGTATCCGATTAGCCGAACCCGAAAAACTGGCAACTTATCTATTACGGAATCAACCGGAATGGACAGGTGAAAAAATGAATCTTGCTATGAATGCTTCAATAGAAAAATGGGTGACCTTGAAAAAATCAATAACTGTTTTCATTACATATTTTACGGCGTGGGTTGATAGCGAAGGTATGTTAAACTTTAGAGATGATATTTATGGACATGATAAAAACCTGGCAGAACATCTTTTTCAATAACGCTATGATAACTAAATCAAAAAATATTCTCATTTATTCATCTCCTGAAAAAGTTTTTTAAGCAGCTGGATGATTTTTCCAAAACAGGAATGCACATGAGGGAAAGTTAAATGATGATGATGGGAAGTAAATTAAAGTTGGAACAACTTTCATCAAACTCAACTGGAGTTGGAGCAAGTTATCGCTGGCATGGAAAAATGATGGGCATGACAATGGACTTCAGCAAAACAGTTACAAAGTGGGAATCTTCAAAACTCAAAGCATGGGAGATAGTTGGAGATGCAAAAATAATTGTCATGTCATGGTACTGTATGTGGTTTGAACTTTCACCTGCTGAAAACGGAACTCTTGTAAAACTTTCAATAAGTTATTTACCGCCAAAAGAATGGTATTATAAAATTCTTTCTTTCCTTTTTGCAAACTGGTATTGCAACTGGTGTTTAAATAATATGCTTAATGATACTAAAAAGAATCTTGAAAAACAGCACATTGTTAAATGATAAAACTTAAAACATCGCAATAATCAACAACAAGGTTATAGCCTGCGATGATCTCACCGCCATTCTTTTCTCTAAGCTTTGCGGCATATAAATTCCGGCAGTAAATCAACTAAAAGGGAGATGATTGGGTATTGAAATATACAGAGAAATTTACAATTACTTACTAAGGCGATTTGAATTGAGGTTCCTTAATGATGTGTGAATAATGCAATCATTTGCCGGAATTGTGTAATGCTTAGCGGCATTAACGGACTTAAATTGATATGTAGATCAAAATAACTATTTAGCGGTAATAGAAATAAAAAAGAGAAAAATCATTTCTAATACTGATTAAACTCATTGTTACAATACTTAAACAAATTCATATTGCATTGTAAATATCGGGTTAATACAAAAGGTGACTATGCGTATTCCTGTTCACCGTTTGATTAACATGCGGTTATTCTAGTTGGCTTTCAAGTGTTTGTATAGTAATATTTAGATTGGAAGTGTTAATAAATCAAAAATAATTTGAAGAAAAAAACAAACTGGTATGTAATAACAGGTGGACCAAGCTCAGGTAAAACTACCACAGTAAACCTGCTTAAGGATAGAGGATACATAACCACCTTTGAACATGCCCGGCATTACCTGGATACCCAGCGCCTGAAGGGAAGAACAATAGCGGATGTCAGAAAACAGCAACAGGAATTTCAATCAGGAGTTTTAGATATGCAGATTGAACAGGAGAATCAAATTTCTCCAGATGTATTAGTCTTTCTTGACCGGGCAATTCCAGATGCACTGGCTTACTATCGTTTTTTAAATCTTCCGGAAGATGAAAAATTAACAGCAGCATTGCGTACAGTTTCCTACAAAAAAATTTTCATTCTCGATTGCCTGCCAATAATGAAAGATTATGCCCGAACTGAAGATGAGGAAGCGCAGCAAAAAATTCATGCTTTACTTATTGAGGTTTACGAATCTTTAGGTTTTCCAATCATACAGGTTCCGGTGCTTAAGCCTGAAGAACGGGTAGATTTCATTTTAAATAATCTTTAGTTGTGAAAACCATAACAAAAAATACAGGCATTAATTCCAACCGCGAAAATGATCTAACGCTTCATACAACAACTATAGAAGAGGCTACGGTATTGCTTAAAAGTAATACTGAACAAGGTTTAAGCATTGATGAAGCTAAAGAAAGGCTTGAGCTCCATGGGTTAAATACCATCGCCGAAGCAAAGACCCTCAGTCCATTTAAAATTTTAGCTAACCAATTTAAAAGCCCAATTGTTTTTCTGTTATTATTTGCCGCAGGCATGTCTTTTTGGTTTAAGGAATGGTTGGATGGTACTGCTATCTTACTCGTTCTTATCATCAATGCAGCCATAGGTTTTTATATGGAGTTTAAAGCACAGAAGTCTGTGATGGCTTTAAAAAAACTCTCTTCTATTCCTGCAAAAGTACTTCGTGGCGGCAAATTGTTTGAGATCAATGCTGAAGAAATTGTACCGGGCGATATTGTATTTACTGAAGCAGGTGATATGATACCGGCAGATGGCAGAATATATAAAGCTGCCCAATTACTGATCGACGAATCAGCACTCACCGGAGAGTCTGTTCCGGTAGAGAAAAAAGATGCTGTACTTGCCGAATCAACCATCCTGGGCGACCGCACCAATATGGCTTTTAAAGCTACTCATGTTTCCAAAGGCAATGCCCATATACTGGTAGGTTCTACAGGCATGAAAACCGAATTAGGAAAGATAGCCAACCTGGTTCATTCATCTAAACAGGCTGCAACGCCATTAGAAAAGAAACTGGAAGAATTTAGTAAAAAATTGATAAAAATTACCCTTGCTTTAGTACTGGTTATTTTTATAATAGGGTTGATTAATGGCGAGGGAATTATTGCCATGTTGCAAACTGCTGTTGCACTTGCGGTAGCCGCCATTCCGGAGGGATTGCCTATTGTGGCAACCATGACTTTAGCGCAGGGCATGCTAAAAATGTCGCGATACAATGTGATTGTCAAAAAGCTTTCTGCTGTTGAAACATTAGGTGGAACCAACGTGATTTGCACTGATAAAACCGGTACGCTTACGCAGAATAAAATGGAAGTGGTATTTGTTGAAACAACTTCCGGCACATGGAAAAAAGACGTTCCCTTTACCGGCAATAAGGAGCAGTTGGAACTGGTATCAAAATGCGCTGTTTTATGTAACACAGCCGATATTCAATCATCAGAAAAAGATGCAAAGGAAATTGGTGATCCTTTGGAAATAGCCTTGCTGAAATTTTCAAATGATAAGGGTGAAGACATTGATAAAGTACGCAAAGACTTTTTAAAAAAAGAGGAAGAGCCTTTCTCCAGCGAAACAAAGATCATGTGTACGTTGCATGAACACGATGGTAAATATTATCTTTTTGCCAAAGGCGCTCCTGAAGAATTATTGCTGAAGTGTACACAGATTTATGAAGATAGCGAAGTGGCTATGGACACAACAAAAAGGGAACAC
>JBKJLT010000341.1:0-15726 GCA_046596765.1 Ferruginibacter sp.
CTTCCTTTGTTAAAATAATTTTTCTTTTTTCAATTTTTAATTTACCAGTGCTTTCATATTTGGGGCTTGCAGCCATTAGCTTGTTACTTTTTTCTTCACCAAATTTGTTGCTTACAAAATCCAGATCCAATCCTTCCAGGGTTCTAAGCGATATCATAATGTATTCATTCAGTTGCTGTGTTTCGGTAAGTATTTCTTCTTCAAAAGGAATAATATCTTTTTGTAAAGATTGAATGTATAAACTGTTGTTGGCAATATTCCATCTGCGGCTTTTTCCATCAAAACTATGTGCAGCCGGGCCAAATGCATAATAAGGTTCTCCCTGCCAATAACTGCTGTTATGTTTACTTCTTAAGCCGGGTTTTGCAAAATTGCTTATTTCGTAATGTTCATATCCTGCCGCTTCCATCCAGTCCATCAATAATAAAAACTGGCGGGATTGTTTTTCAGCATCAACCGGTTCTTTTTTATGCAGGGCAATCATTTTATCCAAAGCTGTTTTGGGTTCAACGGTTAAAGCATAGCAGGAAATATGCGGAATGTCTTTTGCAATAACCAAATCAACATTTTTTTTCCAGTCAGCATCACTTAAAGTGGGTGAGCCGTAAATCAGGTCAACAGAAAAATTTGTAAAACCTGCTGCCCTTATCTTATCAATACAAATCATTGACTCTACCGCCGTATGTGCCCTGTTCATCCATACTAATTCTTCTTCTAAAAAACTTTGAATACCCACACTCAAACGGTTTACCCCTAATACTTTCCATTCCTTCAGTTTTTCATCAGTAATATCATCGGGGTTTGCTTCTAATGTAATTTCAGTATCATCAGCAAAAAGAAAACGTTCATGTAATGCGTCAAAAATTATTTTTAAGTCATCAGCATTTAAAATGCTTGGCGTACCTCCTCCTAAATACAATGTTGATATTATCTCATCAAACGACTTCGCATCTTTCTCATTATTGTTCTTCTCCATTTCCCTCCCCTTGGGGGAGGATAGGAGGGGCCTTAGCAACATGCCTTTTCATTTTGCACTTTCATCTTATTAAAAAGAAAGCTGAACTCGCTGTTGAATTTTTCAAATGCTTTCCAGTTGATGCAGTAGCAGCTTCTTGGGCCGTCTATACTCCCGTTAATGAGGCCTGCATTTTTTAATTCTTTTAAATGCTGCGATACGGTGGATTGCGAAAGTGGCAACACTTCCACTATCTCGCCACAAATACACTCATTTTTTTGCGCCAGCAATTTTAATATGGCAATACGTGCAGGATGGGCCAATGCCTTAGCAAAAGCTGCCAGGTCTTGTTCCTTTTGTGTAAACTCATCTTTTTTGTGAATTGCCATATTTCAATCTTATATCGCAAATATACGATTAATATATTCTCACCAGCAAATATTTTTTATAAAAAGGTTAAACGGGGTTAAAAATTAAAATGGTTAACGCTTTGGCTGTTGAAGTGAGGCTCAACTCCAGTAAAAGTCATTTAGTTTGTTTCATGTGTTTGTAGAAGCCTATCAATACAATAAAACAAACTGCAAGCAAACACAAAGAAAGCGTTATAAGCAAAAACGAAATCAATGCTTCTATTATTCCCGTCCCTTAATGTCCTCCAGCAATTGGCATCATTTTACCAAAGCCCGTCATTGCGGCAATTACCACTGCTATCAGGTTCGCAAACGTTCCATAAACTGTCAGCCAGAATGCTACATTAAAAACAATTTTTGAAAGAACTAACCGGTTCCAAATAAGACCCAGAATCATTAAAAACATACCATTCATCAATCCTTCCAGGTGAGCAGCAAGTGCCATACGTGGGTTTGCCATATTTTGAACAAATAGTCCGACAAGTAACCCGAGTAAGAATAAAATCAGTCCAAAAAGTACTAGTTTGTTAGCTTGTTCATTTTTAGTTTGGCTTTCCATTGTGGTGTAATTTATAATCAATATATCAAGTCATAAAATACTGTCAGTTTTTTGTTATGCTTATTGTCTGAAATTTTTTTTGCCATTATGTTCGATACCATGTTTGCTAACGTTTGAATATTGCTACAGGTGTGGAATTTTAGAATGTACAGCCCGGAACTGTAGCTTGATTTTGTTTATAAAAACTACCATCGCAGAAATAAATAATACTTACTAACCGTACTTAAGCTTCTTAAACCCTTCATAAGTTTCTATAAATCTCTTATCAGAAGGCATATCCCACATGGTGATGTATGTTTTAACATCTCCATTTACTAAAATTTCGAACTTGACCTTATTAAAACTGAGGCCTCCTTCAAAAGTATTGTTGCCTTTGTATAAAAGTCCTTCCATGATCTGGCCGTTTAGTTTTAAAATCAAAAGATCGTCTTCTTTAGTAAATTCTGCATTGCCTTTATTTAATTGATAAAGTCCTGTAATTTTTTTATAAACTGCATCTTCCGGTTTATATGTTTTACCCATTACGATGTCAAAGTTCACTTCGCTTTCGGAACTTGATTTCTTTTTTATTTCGAGAATGCGCCTTGTAGATTGCAGTGAACTGGCAGATGCGTCTTTTGCAATATGCGGATCTCCTTTAAAGTAAACTTGTGTGATAAGGTCCTGGTGGTTGGCACTGGAAATGCGCATATGAATATGAGCTGGTCTCCAGTCATCACCATCTTTATATGGTACAGGAATAGCTGTTTTGAAATAATACTTTCCAGTTTTATCGGTTTTAATAGCACCCCTGTATAAATAATTATCTGAAACATTGTCGTATTTAGCTGATTCATCGCAATGCCAAACTTCAATCAACACATTTGGCAGCCGTGTTCTTCCATCGTGATGGTAAACAGTACCCGACAGATGCAACACTTTACCGGTTGATCCCGCCGGAATCAGGTTATTACGCATGGGTGCCCCAGGGCGGTAGAACGGACCAAGGATATCAGTTGTTGTTTCAGTATCCCCTACAAATATTTTTCCGTTCCAGCTTACGGCGCCAAAGGCAACAACGCTAAAAGCAGTTAAGCCTGTGTGTTTAATAAAGTTTCTTCTTTTCATGATTGATGACTTTTAGTAAAAAATTCAACTGTTGCTACAATTATCACCAACGTTGAGTATTTGCGAGGGCATTGTATTCATTGCGTGTACAACCCGGATGCAGTACAAAAGCGATTTATTTACGCCCGGATTTTGCAAATACTTTTGCTGTGCTACCGTTATTTATTAATGTTTTTCGGTGTAAAATATGTATTAACCCAACTTGTAAAATCACCACTTATATTGAATTCCTCTCTTACTTCCTGAATGTTACTTATTACACTAAAGTTATGCTCATTCATGTATCTAAACATTTTTGAAAGGTCTTTTCCCATAGCTAACCGGGTAATAAGCCCCGGGAGTTTTTTATAGCTTACAGGCTTATTAATTGCTTCTGAAAATATTGGGGGAATGTTACCAATCACCCATTCATCGGTAGCTATTGAAATTGTTTTATTATTGTATTTTTCTTTGTTAGCAATTACAGCAGCAGCAATTTTTCCAATATCATCAACTCCAATCATTTGTAGTTTACACATTTTATGCAGCGGAGAAAAATACTTTCCTTTTGCAATATCACTTACCACCCGTGGAAACAAATGATTTTCGTAAAACGAAGCTATCCGAAGTATGGTATAATTAAGATTTTTAGATTTTATATAATTTTCAAGTTCAAACTTGCTCTCAAAATGAGGTATACCAGTATTCAGGTCTGCGGCAAGAACTGAGGCGTAAACCAAATGAGTATTATTTTCGGGCTTAATGCTGTCAATAAATCGTTTCCCTTGCAGTATCTCCTGGTCTTTTCGCTGTAAAGCTTGCACCAGATATACTGCGTCAGCCTGATCGAGATATGATTGATAAGAATCAGGATCATTAATATCCCCTTCAATAATTGTTACACCTTGTGTTTTCCATTGCTTTGCTTTTTCTGAATTTGCATTACGTGTTAATCCGGTAACCGAATAATTTCTTTCTAATAGGTATTTTGCAACAGCACCACCTTGGTTTCCTGTGATACCTGTGATGAAAACATTTTTTGTAAGTTCCATAAATGAATTTATTTATTATTGAATGGTTATAATGAAGCACAACAGCTAAGGCAATGTGGCGGTATTTAAAAATAGCAGGATATTAACCGAACCTAAATTTATGAATAAAAGTTGATGATAAGAACTAATACCTGACAGAATTCCTTCTGCCGGATACTAAGCTTAAATTTGACTTATCTTTTTTTGCCCTTATTGACATTATCGCTTAAATTTATATCTGTCGAAACCAGAAGGCTTATCTATAAAATAATTAAGTGGGCCTAACAAAACGATAAGCTTATATCCAGGCAGGGCAATAAAAAAACCGGCAAAATTTTACCGGTCATTTTTCTTTATCTCTTACAATGAATTCATTACTCCCTTCCATCCAGCAAATTCCCCAGCCCGCCTAAAATGCCTCCTTCTTCTTTACGCTTGTAGGTACCGTACTGCATAATGCGGCCGGCCAACCGGCTTATGGGTAAACTTTGCAGCCATACATGGCCCGGGCCAGTAAGCTTTGCAAAGAATAATCCTTCGCCGCCAAACATAAAATTTTTGATGCCCTTCACCATTTCTACATCAAAATCAACAGTGGGTGTATATGCCACCACGCAACCGGTATCTACTTTTAAAATTTCGCCCGGCTGTAACTGGCGCTCCACTACATAGCCTCCGGCATGTGCAAAGGCAAGCCCATCGCCTTCCAGCTTTTGCATAATAAAACCTTCGCCGCCAAAAATACCGGTACCCAGCCTTCGTTGAAATTCAATACCAATGCTTACTCCTTTTGCCGAACACAGGAATGCATCTTTTTGTGTAATGATCTTACCGCCTAACTCACTCAAATCGAACTTAATAATTTTACCGGTGTATGGCGAAGCAAAGCTTACCCTTTTTTTGCCTTGACCGGTATTGGTAAATGCAGTCATAAATAAACTTTCGCCGGTTACAAGGCGTTTGCCTGCACTCATTAATTTGCCCAGGAAACCGCTGTTTTGCTGCTGGCTGCCATCGCCGAAAATGGTTTCCATTTCAATGCCGTTATCCATCATCATAAAGGCACCGCTTTCGGCAATGGCGGTTTCGTTGGGGTCTAATTCAATTTCTACAAACTGAAGTTCTTCTCCGTAGATCTTGTAATCAATTTCATGGTTTGTTCGCATGGCTGTAATTTTTATAATAGTTGTAAAATTTCGTTAGATGAATACACAGGTATGGAAGATAATTTATAATCAGAAATATTCCTGGTAATGATATATTCAATATCTCCTTTTTCCATAGCAGAAAAATACTGGATGGCATCTTCTATATCTATAAATTTTGATGTGAATGCTTTTTCCAAAATCAATTTACTTACAGGAATAATATCCAGGTGTTTTAAAATATTATAAATGAGTTTATCGGCGTTACTAATCTTCATCCGCTGAGACAGGATGTAGTAAGTAGTTGCAATGCTGTTGGATGAAGTGAATAATCTTATCTTTTTATCTACACCCAAACTGAAGATTTTAGCTGCATGTAAAGAAAAATCTTTTCTATCGCTTAATAAGTCTATAATTATATCTGTATCAATAAACAGGTTAATCATACTTTTTCTTTTTTGCCATAATTTTTTTTATTTCTGTCTTATGATTAAAATTTGTGCCAACCACAATTTTACCCATCAGTCGCTTTATTTCAGGATGTATTTCTTCATCATCCACTTCCTTAGTTAAAACTTTTAGTTGAGATTCTACCAGGTTCGACAAAGTCCTGCCATTGCTTTTTGCAAAACGCCTGGCTTTATCAATTACCCCTTTATCCAGGCTTAACGTTAGCTTTGTGTTCATACGTAAAATTTTTATCAAAAATACGTAAAATAAATAAAATGCCCCTCATTTGCATGAGCGGCACTAAAAATTTACCCGTTAAAAAGTACCTGTTACAAAGACTTTATCCAGGTAACTAATTCATCACGCCCCTTACCAATTTTTTGCTGCAATTTACCTAAAAACTCATCGTCTTTTCCTTCTTCGTATTTCAAATCATCATCTGTGAGGTCAGCATAAGACTGCTTTATTTTCCCCTTTATTTCGTTCCAGGTTCCTTTAAATTCTAACTTATCCATAATTTATATTTTTGAATGATACAATAAGGTTACAAATAAGCAACACTATTTTCATGCCAATAATTATGCAAATAAAAATGCCACCCATTATCATGAGCAGCATTTTTTAGATTTTTCATATCAGAAATAAGCTATGCCTTTTCATCTTTCTTTATTTCTTTCAGCTTTCCATTCCATACTTTTTTACCCTGCAGCCTTCTTACCAAATACATAATGCCCACAAATATGAAGAAAAAGGGACCGGCAAACCCCAGTAAGCCAATAAATTTGGTGCCATAGAATTTCTCCATGGGCCTGCGCAACCTTTCAGAAATAAGGTACATACTGGGTACCATTATGAGTGTAAGGAAGAAGGCGAATATTAAACCAAAGATCATCGTCCAGCTTAAGGGCCCCCAGAACACAACACTATCGCCGCCAAAAAAGATATGTGGATTCAGGTGCTGGAAAAACGAAACGAAATTGATATTAAAACCAACAGCCAGTGGCAGCAAACCAAGTATGGTAGCAATGGCGGTAAGCATTACCGGAATGATACGGATTTTACCGGCCTCTATAGCAGCGGCTCTTGTACGCATTCCCCTACCCCTTAGTTCATCCGTAAATTCTATCAATAAAATTCCGTTTTTAATTACAATACCGGCAAGTGCAATAATACCTACACCCAACATAATCTTAGATATCGTCATACCGGTTAGTGCATAACCCAGCAATACACCAATGATGCTGAAGAAAATTTCGGTGATAACAATAAACGGCTTACTGATGCTGTTGAACTGTAAAACCAAAATCATAAATATGATACCCAATGCAATTACCAAAGCCCATCCTAAAAAAGTTTGTGTTTCTTTTTCCTGCTCACTTTGTCCGCTTAGTTTTAAAGTAACATCAGATGGTATCTTATTTTTTGATTTAAAATCATCCAGCTTTAACTGCAATTCAGCATTTACTTTTCCTACCATCGTAGGATCCAGCACATTACTTTGTAATTGAATAGTGCGTTTTACATTTTTACGTTTTATGGCACCGGTTGCTGTGGTATAATCAAGGCTTGCTACAGAACTTATAGGAATACTCTTCACACGCATACTATTCATATCCAAAAATGTAATGCGCATGTTCATCAGGTCTGTAATATTGTGGCGCACCAGGTCGGTAGTGCGTAGCTGAATTTTGTATTCATCTTCTCCTTCTTTTAGTTTACTTACTTCTTTACCAAATAAAGCGGTACGTATTTCCATACCAATCTGGCCGGTACTTAATCCTTCCATCATGGCTCTTTCTCTATCCACATTAATCGTTATTTCCGGACTGTTCAAATCCACATCCATCTGCAGGTTTTCAATACCATTAATCTGGTTGGTATCCATATAATGCGAAAGATCATTGGCCACCTTTGCAATGCTTTCAAAATTATCGCCCTGCACTTCAATATTCACCGGGGGATCGGTTGGTGGGCCGCCATCTTCCTGCGCCACTTCAATGCTGGCGCCAGGGATGCCTGTCATTTGTCTGCGTATCTCATCTTTAAACGGTAAAGTTTTTTTTCCGTGCCTTTTATCAAACTCTACAAACGATACCTGTATGCGGCCCAGGTTTGGCTGCACACTCCGGTTATTATCTCTTGGGTTATTTGCACTAACCGCTACATTGGTAATAATACTTTCTACAATACCACCAGGTTGAGTTGGCAATTCTTTTTCTAAAATTTTTTGTACCCGGCCTTCCAGTAAATGTGTAATACTGTCGGTGTATTTTATATCAGTACCAACAGGCAATTTTAAATACACATAAATAAAATTAGGATCTCCGCTGGGAAAGAAGGTTGATTTGGTTCTACCCGAATTTACACTAAGCATTACAAGTATAATAGATAAAACAAACAGGCCAAACAAAGATGCAAATGCCCAAACCGGCCTCCAGCCCACCAATATCCATTTTAATAAACGCTCGTAATGATTCATTAACCAGGGTAGTGCTTTTTTCTGAAATGCATGTATGGCATCGTTTAATACATAAGCGTTAAGCACCATTAACAATGCCATCATTATAAGAAAATTTGCAAACCCATGCATACCAAATACATGCAGCAGTAGTCCTGATATTGAAAAACTTATAAACCATTTATTTGTCCATACAGCTTTCTTAGGTTTTTCATATTCCTTTCCTTCCGGCTTCATAAAGCTTACCGCAAAAACCGGGTTAAAAATAAACGCTACAATCAACGATGCCGCCAGGGTAAGAATAAGCATGGTTGGCAGGTAAATCATAAACTTACCAATCAAACCTTTCCACAACAGTAGCGGGAAGAATGGTGCCAATGTAGTTGCCGTACCGGCCAGCACCGGAATAAAAACCTCTCCTGCAGCCTCTTTGGCACTTCGGACTATAGGCACTTTACCATTGTTATAAATTCGGTGCGTATTCTCAATGACGACAATGGCATCATCTACAATAATACCGAGGCCCAGCAATAATGCAAAGAGTACAATAAAATTCAGTGTAACTGTTGTGCCAATAATGCCATCTGCCAACGGCAAAAACATAAAAGCAACAAACACACTCAGCGGCACACTTAGTGCAACAAAGAAGGCATTGGTAACACCCATAAAAAACATCAGAATAATTAATACCAGCACAAAACCAATGATGATGGTGTTTACCAGTTCGTTAAATGAAGTTTTGGTGGCTTTACTTAAATCGCCGGTGATAACAACTTTTAAATCTTTAGGCAGGTCTTCCTTCACCTTCATATCTTCCACAATGCCTTTTATTTTATCAGCAGCATTAATTAAATTTTCGCCGGCACGTTTTACTATATTAAGCGTTACCACATTTTTACCATCCAAACGGGCATAACTGTCTTTTTCTTTAATGGTATCTTTTAGTTCGGCAATATCTCTTAAATAAACAGTAGCACCCTGTGCACTGCTACGCACAACAATATTGTTAAGATTTAGAGAGCTGATGAATTGCCCTTTTACTTTTATGGTGCGGCGCATGTCGCCTACTTCCAGGGTACCGCCGGTGATATCCCTGTTCTCCCTGCTGATGGCGTTTTCAATATCCATAAAACTCACACGGGCCTGGCTCATTTTATAGGGATCTACATTTACCTGTATCTCTCTTTCGGGTGCCCCCACAATTTCGGCACGGGTAATTTCGGTGAGCTCTTCAAACCTGTCCTGCAGTTTATCGGCATACTGTTTCAATTTTATACCATCATAATCGCCACTCACGTTTACAAACATGATGGGCATTTCGCTGAAGGCAAACTCTGCAACTGCGGGTTGTACTGTTAAATCATTAGGCAAATCTGTTTTTGCTTTATCAATAGCATCTTTTACTTTTAGTTTGGCTATTTCTGTTTTTACATCGGTATCAAACTCTGTTACAATAAGGCTGTAATCGGCCTGCGAAGTGCTGGTAATTTTTTTAACCTTGGCGCCGCTGATGCCTTTCAATTGTTTTTCAATGGGCCTTGTAACCAGGTTTTCAATATCCTTGGGAGAATTACCGGCATACACAGTTACTATGGAAATGGTTGGCACCACAATATCGGGAAACTGCTCCTTGGGCATGGTATTGAATTTGTACATGCCGTAGAATGATATCAGCACCGCAATAATGTACACTGCAGTACGATTATCTACTGCCCAGCTTGTAGGTTTAAACTCTTTGAATTTATCTTTTAATCCTTCAATGAAATTCATAAGTAAAAATTTGGCCCCCTCTATCTCCCCCGACGGGGGAGGACAAGGAGAAGATTATATTTTGTTTTTTAATTGCATTCGCAATTTGTTTTTGGGGTCGGCTAAGAAGCTATGTTCAACTTCATTGGCGTCGCACTCTTTTACTGCAAATCTTTATTGAGCTTTAATTATATTATGTTTAAAACTATCGCCTTTACTGCGCTTAACACAATCTGATTTTAAAATTCCTCTCATCCATCTCCGCTACTGTCCTCGCCATTTCCTCCCTCGTCGGGGTTCTGTGAAAAAGAACGAACGAAGTTCAAGAGGGGGCTGGGGTTTTACTTCGTTGTAATCCCCTGTCCTTCGTACAAATTCTGAAACCCTTCTGTAACCAGTTGATCACCCGAATTCAATCCGGCTTTTATTTCCACGTTTTCTCCATACACTTCACCAATAGTTACAATTACACGATGTGCGGTAGTTTTTCCGTTGCTGCTTTTATTAAGTACAAAAACATATTTACCTGTTTCATCGCTTTGTACCACATTAACCGGAATTACAATGGCATTGGCTGCTGCATAATCCAGAATTTTTATTACTGCAGACTGGCTTGGTTTTAAAATGGGGTCGTAAGGAATTTTTGCTTCGGCAATAAAGCCCCGTTGTGTTGGATCAACCGACTGGCTGATGAGTGAAATGGCTGAAGTAACCGTTTTTTTGGCATCGGGAATTGTAATTACTACCGACGAGCCTTTGTGTATGCGGGTTAAATAGTTTTCGGGCACATTAATTACAACTTTTAAGGATGAGGTATTTACAATTTTTATTTGCCCCATTCCCGAAAAAATTTCTCCAACTCTTACTGTTACAACATCGGCAACACCATTTACATCACTATAAACATTGGCTGTGTTTAATTGCTCCTGCAGTGTTTTTATATTTTCGCCTGCGGCAGATAATTGATTTTCTAAACTGGTTACATTTGTTTTAGCAGTAATTAACTGCACTTCGGTACCAATGCCTTCTTTCCAAAGATTTTGCTGGCGCTGATAAATATTTTTGGCATAACCGAGTTGTGTTTTTATACCTTCTAATTGTTGCCTGGCCGCCGTTACACCCTGGCGCATGATGGCATCATCAAGCTTTAATAAAAGCTGGCCCTTTTTTACAAATTGCCCAGGAGAAACATACACTGCTTTTACCTGTGCAGGCCCCATACGTGGTGTTATGTAAGAAATATTTTCAGCATCTACCTTTCCCATCAAATCAATATAATGTTTAAAATCCTGCGCTGTTACAGATGCAACGCCAACTAGTTTTATTTTTGCTGCATTGGCAGTAGCGCTGTCAATTTTTTCCAGCTCAGCCTGCAGCTTTGCAATCTCAGCTTCGTTTTTTGCCTTTGCAGATTTTAATTTTTCAAGGGCAGCTTTTTTATCATTGATACCCGCTGCATCATCTTTTTTGCTGCTGCCGCAGGATGCTATTAAAAATGTTGCAACCAGGGCTATCGAAATTTGTGTTAACTTTTTCATCATTTTTATAGTTAGTCTGTTTTAATTAAATTTTCCGGTCGCTTTTAAAAAATCAATCTTTGCTATTATGGCATCATACAATGAAGTGATATAATTGGTTTGTGCAGTTTTCAGCTCAACCTGCGCCGCATTAATAGCAGTTGCATCGCCTGTTCCTATTTCATATTTCTTTTTTGTCTGGCCATACACTTTTTCTGCCAGTGTCATATTCTTCTTTTGAAAATCCATAGATGCAATTGCAGTAATGAAATTATTTTTAGCATTTTCTACATCGGCATCAATATTTATTTTCAATGCCTCAGTCTGATTTTTTGATTTCTGCAACTCCAGCTTCGCCTTTTGCGTACGGGCCTTTAAAGCAAACCCATTAAATATCGGCACCTTCATCTGCAATCCCAGATAAGAACTGGTGAACCAATCTCCTTTGCCAAAGAAGTCAAATTTATAACGCTGTGCCTGCTTGCTGTAACCACCTACCAGAAACACTGAGGGCAACTGGCTTAATTTATACCTGCGCACATTTAACCCGTTTAATTTATTGGCAGTTTCACTTATCTGAAAATCATTCCGGTCTGTATATTTATACTGACTGGCTTCCAGTACACCATCTCTTATATTGCGCTCATCAAGTGTATCGGTAAGCACCAGGCTGTCTTTGATTGGCATGCCCATCAAAACCTTCAAACCCGAATAGCCATTGGCAATCATATTGTTTGCTTTCAGTTTCTCTGTTTGCAGGTTGGCAAGCTGTACCGAAAGTTTATCAATATCTACCCGTTCAGTAAAGCCGTTATCATACATTACCTGCACATCATGCTTCAGTTTTTCAAGCCTGCCAATATTGGCATCCAGCAATTGAATCTGAACTTTCCCCGTTACTAATTGATAATATACTTTATGCACGTTTGCTATTATGGTTTCTTCTGTAAGCTTTTCAATCTGCTCCATGTAAGTAACGGTTCCGTTACGTGCTTTTAAGGCAATAAATACCTGTCCATCAAAAACAATCTGGCTTAATGTTACGCCTGCATTGGCATTCCAGGGGGTACCAAACTGAAATGGCAGGTTTCCAAAACCACCCGATGGATATTTGACCGGCTGGCCATTACCATCTTTAACACCGTTATCAACCAGTACTTTATAGGTAGCCGGACTTATAAAATCGGGAACAACCTGAACCGGAATATTAATATTGCGGGTTAGCGACATGCTTGCGTTTATTTGGGGCAAGGCAATTGAAGTAACATCCCTGTTCGTTTGTTTCTGTATTAAAACATCAAGCAGTGCATTCTTTACCTGAACTGCATTTTTTTTGGCATAATCTGCTGCCTGTTGCACCGTAAATGAATTCACGGTTTGTGCATCTGCTGCTGTATTTAAAACCAGCAGGCAAATTCCCAATAAACTATAATTCCTAAAGTTTTTCATCACAACTGTTTTATTACTTTTTATTTTTTTGCTGATTCTTTTTCCTTTTGTTCCATATACTTTAAAACAAGTTTGTATCCTTTAAGCGATACAAGGCCAAACAGGTAATGAGTGATAATTTCCTCCTCAATTTTAAACAAGCTTTGTTTTACGCTGCGCTGAAATTCCGGAATAAAAGCTGTCAGCATGGTTTCCACCCGGTACCTGGCCATAATATCTACATTTATTTGGGGCCGGAACAGTTCCTCCGTTATGCCTCTTTCCAGGTTTTGCCTGCATACATTATATATGTAATCATTGCGGTGTTTCTGAAATTTTACAAATGCTGCAGGGTGGTATTTCTGCATATCAAAAAGAATAGAGGGATTCATGGTTTTAAACATTTCCGCCATCATCTCCATTACCAGAAAAATTTCATGCACCGCGTTATCCGCTTTTTCACGGTCATCATTGCAAACGCATTGGTTGGTGTCAATAATATCGTCAACAACAGCCTCCACCAGCTCATCCTTATCATTAAAATACTGGTAAATGGTTTTTTTGCTCATGCCCAGGTATGCCGCAATATCATCCATACTTACACTGCGTATGCCGTATTGCATAACCAGGTTGTGTGCCGCCTGCTTAATCCGTTGTTTTGTATCTATTTCTGCCATAATAAGGAGCAAAACTATGGAAACTTTTTTTGTAACCAAAGTTTCCGTCTTGTTTTTTTGCTTTTGATAACAATTATTTAATGAACGGTCGTATTTAATGATGAGTGATTAGTTGCCAATTACCGGTTCTTTTGTAGCTTTTTAAACAATTATCTTTGTTTTGCTAAAAATTAATTATGAACAAGCGTTTCCATTATAAAAAAATGCTGCAGTATCTGCTGCAGGGGTTACTTATTTTAGGCCCCGTAACTATTACCGCGTATTTCATTTACTGGGCTGTTTCATCAATAGATAGCCTGATTCCCATTTTTTCTTATACAGATGCACAGGGAATTGTACATGTAAGAAATTATGGAATTGGCTTTGTGCTCATTATTGCGTTTTTAATAACTATTGGTTATTTCAGTGCGTTTTTTATAACAAGCCGTTTTGTAAGTTTTGTTGATAAAATACTTGAAAAAACGCCCGGCATTAAACATATTTATGCCACCACCCGTGATTTTTTTGAAGCTTTTGCCGGCGAAAACAAAAAATTTACCAAACACGTACTAGCCAATGTTGATGATAATGATGTTTGGCGTTTTGGTTTTATTACCCGGGAAGATATGGAGGATTTTGGCCTGAAGGATTATGTAACGGTATACGTACCCATGGCTTATTCAATTGCGGGCAATGTATATGTAATACCAAAAAGCAGGGTAAGGCTTATTGATAACATCAGTGCCTCGCAAACCATGAAGTTTGCCTTAAGTGGGGGTGTTACGCATATTGACGAAGGTGATTCAAAAAAATAAATAAGCTGTATATTTAAGCAGCTTAATAATGTAACGATGAAAAAAGCTGTTCCCTTTTTAATGTTGTTTTTTATTTTACTGCTACCCTGCAGTAAGGTTTACTGCTGGGGGTTTTACGCTCATCAAAAAATAAATTACTACGCTGTTTTTTTGCTGCCGCCCGAAATGATGGTATTGTATAAACCAAATATCGGTTTCCTGAGTGAACACGCCATTGATCCTGACAAAAGAAGATATGCCGTGCCTGAGGAAGGACCAAGGCATTATATTGATATTGATCATTACGGTGCATATCCTTATACCAGCTTACCCAGAAAATGGAAAGATGCAGTTGAAAAATTTGGAGAAGACTCTTTGAAAAAACATGGCATTGTGCCCTGGCATGTACAAAACATGTTGTACCGGTTAACAGATGCTTTTAAAGAAAAAAATTTCAGCAACATAATGAAAAACAGTGCAGAAATTGGCCATTATATTTCTGATGCACATGTACCACTGCACGCCAGTAGCAACCACAACGGGCAACTCACCAATCAAAAAGGCATACATGGTTTTTGGGAAAGCCGGGTACCGGAATTATTGGCAGAAAAGGAATTTGATTTTTTCATTGGTAAGGCTGACTATATACAAAACCCCGGAGACTTTATATGGAAGCGGGTTTTGGAAAGTGCCGCTGCTGCCGATACTGTGTTGACTTATGAGCGTGAGCTTACAAAGAAATTCCCTGACGATAAAAAATATGCTTTTGAGAACCGGAACGGTAAAACAATTCGCCAGTATTCTTCTGCATTTACCATTGCCTATAATAAAATTCTGGATGGTATGATAGAACGACGGATGCAACAATCCATTTATGCCATTGCATCTTTTTGGTACACTGCATGGGTTAATGCAGGGCAGCCCGATTTAAAGGCTCTGGTAACACAAAAATTTTCTGAAGCTGATATAAAAGAGTTTGAAAATCTTAATAAACAATGGGCTTCTGGTGGTAAAATGATAGGGAGAGGTGAAGATTAGAGATTATTGCTTAAACCATATTGATTTTGAAAATTAATTTTAAATATATTTGCCTCACTGCTGTTGCAGTTTTTTTATCTTTCGGGCTGCATGAGTTAGCGCATTTTTTTACCGGTGAATACCTGGGAAATAAAATGGCCATGACGTTAAATTCAGGATACCCAGTAAATGGTTTTTATCTGAAAGAATGGCATTATACAGTGGTGAGTGCTGTAGGGCCGTTATTTACAATTTTACAAGCCCTCATTTTTTATTTTTTGCTGAAGAAGAACAATAACTATTTTTTATACCCTTGGTTATTAATTCCTTTTTTTATGCGGTTTAGCGCTATGGTATTGAGTTTTAGAAACCCCAATGATGAAGCAAGAATAAGTACATACCTGGGGCTGGGTAAGTTTACACTTCCGTTGCTTGTAAGTACTTTCTTGTTTTTTTTAGTCTTTAAAATCA
>JBKJLT010000490.1:0-3295 GCA_046596765.1 Ferruginibacter sp.
CCTAAAACCTTCCCGACCTTTTGTCGGGATGCTCTATTCAGTTGAGCTACGCAGCTCATTTTTTTGGATTGCAAAGATAGGTAAATATCTATTCCCTTCAAATTACAATCCACTTAAAAATTGCGTGTGAATTAAATCAACTACATCTACCAGGCTTTTATTCTTTTCAAATGCGGCCAGTTGCCTGTCGGCGCCGGTGCCCTGCTCCAGCATTTTGTGTACGTTGTTAATGGCATGGCGGCTACCCAGTTCAGGCAATACATCATCTACAAAATCCAATAGTTCATAGATTAATACACGGGTATTAACCTCCATTTCCTTTCCAAAATCAATCATACTGCCATCAATACCATAGCGGCCGGCCCGCCATTTGTTTTCATTTAATAATGCCCTTGAATACATCATAAAATTCAGGTTCTGGCTGCGCAGTTTATACAGTTTGGCACAAATTGCCTGAAATAATGCAGCTATGGTGATTGTTTCCTGTACTGTCATAGGTACATCGCATATCCTGAACTCAACCGTGTTGAAGAAAGGATGCACCCGAAGGTCCCACCATATCTTTTTCGCATTATCTATACAATTGGTTTTTACCAATAGCTTAATGTAATTATCGTATGCTTCAATGCTGTCAAAATAATCCGGTATGCCGGTACGGGGAAATTTGTCAAAAACCTTGGTACGGAAGGATTTGTAGCCGGTTGTTCTACCTTCCCAGAAGGGAGAGTTGGTACTTAATGCAAAAATATGCGGTAAAAAATAACGTGCCGAATTGGCAATATGTATAGCCATATCTCGGTCGGCCATACCTACATGTACATGCAAACCAAAAATGAGGTTACTACGGGCAGCTTCCTGTAATTCGTTTACAATTTCATTATAGCGTACATGCTCGGTTATTAACTGGCTTTCCCAGTGGCTGAAGGGATGCGTACCGGATGCACCCACCCAAAGGCCCAGATCATCGGCAATGCCACTGATGGTTTTGCGAAGGGTGCCCACATCAATAAAAGCTTCGTCAACATCGCGGCAAATATCAGTTCCTACTTCCACAACCGCCTGGTGCATCTCGGCTTTTACTTTGTCTTTAATAACTTTTTGTCCTTCGTGTACAATTTTCTGGTCATGGCTTTTAAGTTCTCTGCTAACCGGGTCAATTACCATGTATTCTTCTTCAATACCCAGCGTAAATTGTTTGTAAGATAGGTTTGCCATGTGTTTAGTTATAAATTAAAAATTTCATCAACCGGAAATGATAATCCCTTTAATACTTTTGAAAACATATTTTCTCCGCTTTCGTAAATAACGGGTTTGCCGTATTCTTCGTTTTCGTTTAATAAATATCTGTAAACCTGTTTGTACTCGGGATAAACAACCCAATACTCCTGCACGCCATTTTCCTCATACAAATCAAATTTGTATTTGGTTTCGGTTTTTGTATTGCCGGGGCTTAATATTTCTACTATCAAGTCGGGTGCGCCATCAATATACCTTACATCCAGCAACTTATCAGCATCACAAACAACAATAATATCGGGTTGTACTACTGTTGCTATTTCATCATCCCTTAATTTCTTTTTGCGGAATGGTTTGCCTTTTAACCTTACATCTACCGGCGATATAAAAACTTTACAGTTTTTATTCTTTAAAAAATTATCGAACCTAACATAGATATTACCTGCAATTTTCTGATGCGTAAAAGTTGGTGCCGGGCTTATCTTAAATATCTTGCCCCTTATCAACTCAATACGTTCTTTAAAATTCCAGGTTAAATAATCAGCGTATGTAAACCCATAAGGACTTTCCGGCTCCTCTACCAGTGTTTCTGTAAAGTCTTTATTTTGTATGGTTAAATAATGTTTCAACCTTTATTTATACAATTTCTTTTGTGCTGCACTGTTTTTAATATAATCGCCCCAGGTTAAATTGTCAACATTATCTTTATGCTCCAATGCTTTTTCAATGGCATAAGTAGCGGCTGTTTCTACCACCCAGTCAAAATTTTCCTGACCAACACTTTTTACTTCAGCATCCGGAGCTGGGTTACAGAAATCAATGGCATAAGGAACTCCATCTCTTAATGCCAGTTCAACAGTATTAAAATCGTAGCCGAGATAATGGCAGATACGCAAAACAATATCTTCCATCAATTTATATCTTTCAGCATCGGGCTTAAAGTCGGCAACATAACGCAGGTGATGCGGATTGCGTGGTTCGTAAGGCATGATACGTACATATTTGCCACCAATACAATAGCAGCGGTAATATTCATCAAACTTAATTTCTTCCTGAAGCATCATTACCAGTTGTTCTGTTTCTGCATGTTTTTCAAAAAACTCTTCCATGTTGTTAAGCTGGTAAACACTTTTCCAGCCGCCACCCGAAAAGGGTTTCATGTAAGCCGGAAAACCAATGTAATTAAATATTCCTTCCCAATCCATTGGGTAAGCCAGGTTGCTGAAAGATTCTTCGCTGGTATCGGGTGGTAAATCTCTTGAAGGAAGAATAACCGTTTTAGGAACCGGCACATCAATTTTTGTAGCCAGGCAGTTATTAAAAAATTTCTCATCGGCACTCCACCAGAAGGGGTTGTTAATTACTGTGGTGCCGCATAGGGCTGCATTTTTTAAATATGCACGGTAAAAAGGCACATCCTGCGAAATACGGTCAAAAATAACTGCATACCCCGATGGTTCGCCCTGCATTACTTTATCAATGCGTACGGCCTCCGCTATTACACCTTCAATATTTTTACTGTTTACCCTTTCGATAAAGGCTTCCGGAAAGCTTCTTTCTTTGCCAAATAATACGCCTATTTTCTTCATAGTGCTGTTTTTAATTAGTTTTTGATTTTTTTTCATTCAAAATGGTATCCAATTCAAATATATTTTGTAAGAGCCAATAAAACAAATTATGTTTTGTGTTGTGCTCAAATAAATATCAATGAATAAATCCCCTCCATGCTGCAGGAATGAATAGACAAGGGTGCATTCTAATTATCTTATAAATCATTTACGATGGTTGGCAACCCTTTTATCTGCTTACACCATTTTAAATCTATCTTAAACTTAACGGGTAATTTCTTAATTTTGAGATATGTCAGAAAGCAAGACAGTCAATATCTTAGTAGAGAACCATGTTATTTCTTCATTAATTTTACATCGTGATGTAATCATTGATTTTTATTTTCCTCCCAAAGCCTCCAACACATCCGGCCTCAGCCTTTTATTGATAAACGACGGGCAGGACCTGGTGACGATGAAATTTGAAGATATACTTGATGAATTGTACGAAA
>JBKJLT010000015.1:0-3897 GCA_046596765.1 Ferruginibacter sp.
CAATCAACATTGCTGTTGCTGGTTGCCGCTGCAATTGGAAATGATTGGAAAATGATTTATAAATATGCACTGGAAAATGATTGCAGATTTTTAAGCTACGGCGATGGCAGCTTACTATTTATCAATAAAGTATAAAAAAATATTATTGACGTATTGTAACCAGTGTACCAACAGGTATGTAACTGTACAGGTCTTTCATCTCGGTATATTTTACAGAAACACAGCCATCGGTCCAGTTGTAATAACTGTCAATGGTCCATTCTTCCGTGGGGCGTGTGGCATGTATAGCTATGCCATCGCCGATTTTAGCGTTTCGTGGTATTAATCCCTTTGCTTTCCTTTCATTAAATCTTTGAAAACTGGTTGGGTTGGGATAATCAAGCAGTAATTCCGGCCCCCATTTCTTGTGCATTTTTTTAAGAACCACTTTAAAGCTTCCATCAGGTGTACGCTTATCGCCTTCACGCATTTTATCGCTTAAATCTCTACTGCCAAAAACAATAGGGTATGTTGCATACCAACCCTCATCATCATACACATACAATTCGTATTCGCTTTTATCAACAATAATGTAATAAGGATTACGAACACTGTCTTTAATATCAGCTTTGAGTTGTTGCTTTACAACCTTTTTCGCCAGGCGCTTTTTTTTAGGCACGGGAGCAAATGATACCAATAAAACCAGGGAAGCCAATATGCTGATCTGTAAGAACCTTGTGGTATTCATCTGGTAAAAATAATTTTCTTTTAATAAACAAACGGCATGCCGCATAAAAAAATTATACGCTTGTGGAAAAGATTAACAAAAAATAAAGTTGGGTAAAAAAAACTTCCGGAAAATTCCGGAAGTAGTTATTAAAACCCGTCCCCACACTCTTTTTGGTAAACCGTTCCGATGACAATCGGGATTAAAGGGCTGGGAGAGATTGAGCTAATTACCAATAGCTTAACCTGAAGCCTATATTATACGGCCTGATGTCCAGACTTCTTTCATATATAGATTTAGGACTGTAAGAACCGTAAAGCAATACGGGGCCCAAACCCAGCTCGGCTACATAAGAGAATTTAAAACGTTCCAGGTTGTAATCTCCTTTGTTCTTTAATTTACTTCTTTCGTTGCTAACCTGTTTATTACGCTGGCTGTATAAATAGCCGGCACTTACTCCCAGGCTCAGGCTAAAACCCTTTTTTCTTTCTTCAGGGTTTGTAACAAAATTCAGCATTACCGGAATGGTTGCATAATCTGCCGCCAGCTTATTTTTTTTGAATGATATAGAATCCCTGAATATGAACGGTGCATTGGTTTGCGTAGTTGTGGTGTAAGGAACGGGGCCGTCTTCGTTATAATTGATGGCAGATTTATAACGGTAATTATTTAGCTCAATACCCAAACCATATTTAAGAAACACATCGTGCTGTATTAAATTAAGCCGCTGCATAAAAAACCATAAATTAACATTTATACTTTTTCCTGCTTTCAATTTAAAATCATTTTTATCCAAAGCAGGATAACCGGGGCGGTTTACCAGGTAACTGCCTGCATTGGCATAATTTGTTTTGTCGTTATAGTTCGCAAATCCAAGATCAACAATCCACCAGTTGGTACTTATATTTTTTCTCTTCTTTTTACCATTATCTGGCCCGATCTTTACGGATACATCCCCGCTTTTTTTACCCTTTTTAACAATGATCATACCACCAACTCTGATAGTATCTTTCTTTTCTTCTTTTTTCTCCGGCACTTCCTGGGCCGTTAAGTTTAAGCAAATAATTGCTGTGGCTAAAAGTAAAATTAGCTGTTTCATCTGTTTTAAATTTTAAGTGATTATTTTAATGCGATCTCAAAACCGGCAATTTTAATACCATCCCCGGTTTTAACATTGGTGGTACGCTCCAGCACACGTTTTGCCTTACGTATAAACCCTCCCAACGCTGTTCTTTTTTCTTTGCTGTCATCTACATTCAGATAACTGTTGTTGTTTTCTCCATCGCCGGCAGTAGTGGTATTTACTACCTGTATGGCAGTAAGACTGGCATCCGTTTTACTGTTGTTGAAATCTTCAACAGTAGTTTTGTTTTCTTTCTGATTTATTTTAACTACAGCCTCATCGTTTCCGGAAACTCTGACGTTGTTGTTATTTTCAGATGATACGGCCTTAGCTATCTTTTCGTTACCTGATTTATTGTTAATATTTTCAAAATAAGGTTTACCCGCCCGGTTTCGTTCGGGCAGTGGCAAATTATTATCGGGCCTTTTAGGGTTACTGTTTTGCTGTGTTATATTTTGATTGGAAGTAATGCTGTTTGGGTTATCTGCAATATTAACTTTTTCAACAGGAGTTGAAAATTTTTTACCTGATTGTGCGTTGGTTTGCTGATTGGTTGTTGCTGTACTATTTTCTGCAACAGCATTATCAACTGCTGTTATTTTTTCATTTGGGTCAGCAACAGGGGTCACTATTTTCTCCTGTCCGGGTTTTATTGTATTTTCTTTTACCAGTTCTTCATCGCCACTTGCTTTTTGAAAATTATTTTTATAAACCGAAAACCCTGCCCAAAGCCCAAAACCCAGCAATACTGCTGCTACAGCCACACGCCACCATTTAAACCCAACAATCCTGGCATCTTCTTTACGATATAACAGTTCTTTATCTTCAAAAACTACCGTCATATCCGGTTGCAGTTTGGTTTGCTGCAGCAGTTCCCATTCTGCCTTTGCCGTTGTAATTGTTTTGAGTACCGATTCAACAGCATTTTTATTAGCAACGCTCAATTCATCATCGGTAAATAATAAAAGGCTTTCCTGCAAGGCAGAAATATCTTCTTCCATATACAACCAATCCTTTTTTTGCAAAACAATATCATCAGCACTTACCACAGTTTGTTGCAACAGCAATAACTCCATCTGCAGATCCGGATTCTCCTGCACAAATACATCAACAGCTTTCCTGTCCGCAGCAGATAATTCCTTATCTACATACAGCAAAAAAAACGTTTCGTAATTATGTCGGTTAATTTGCATTTTATTTTTTTGCCGGGAAGGCGGTAAGACGTTTTATATTTTCCCGTATTACCACCTTTCCGGCTAATTTTATATCACATTTTCTACTTTCACGATATACTCCCTCAACAGTAACCTTGCCCGGTGTAAATAAACTTTTACCTGGCTTTCGTTCAAGCCGGTTATCTGTCCTATTTCTTCGTAACTGTATCCCTCATAATCTTTCAGTAAAACAAGGCTGCGTTGTTTTTCACTCAGTTTATACAAAGCCTCATTCAAAATTCTTTTTGCATCATGCTTTTGTTCTCCGCTTCCTTTAGCGTTTTCCGAAAAACCTTCACTCAGCACAATCCGCTTGTTTTTTCTTACATGATCAATCATCTGGTTGTAAGCAATGGTAAACAGGTAACTTTTACTACGTTCATTTTCAACCTTCGCCCTGTTGATCCACAATTTTTCAAATGCACCCTGCACCACATCCTTGGCATCTTCATTATGCCTCAGGTTTTTGAGGATAAACCGGTACACATTGTCTGCATACAGGTTTACGCATTCATTATATTCTCTCTCCGTCATACAGATGCTTGGCAGGTTAAAGTTACCTCAGGTTGGTTGTTTTGGGTATAATACGAAGGTGAGTTATAAAAAGTTACAGCCAAAAGGAAAAAAGTTAATTTTTTGGGACCGGCAGTGTGGCTATGGGCATCATCTTTGTGAACTTTGTTCAGTTCTTCTTTTCTTTTAGTAAAAGGAAAGAAGAGCCTTACTTCTACTATATACCTTTACCGGGCTTTTATCTAAGCAAATATTCCATAATCGAGCCAAAAAATCAGCGTTAATCTTTTCCAATCTGCGTAATCAGCGTTCCGTTTTCCCCTAAATTTGCCTTCTTAACC
>JBKJLT010000043.1:0-9459 GCA_046596765.1 Ferruginibacter sp.
AAGCATGAAATTGATACCGGTGATATTTTATTGCAGGAAAGTTTCCCGATTGGCGAAGAAGATAATGCAGGTGATGTACATGATATGATGAAAGAAATAGGTGCGGCACTTTTGATAAAAACTGTACAGGGATTAGCAGACGGAACTTTAAATGAAACACCTCAAACTTTAAACGTAAGGCGTGAGTCGTCAGACGTGAGTTTGGAACGTGTTGAAGCCGACTCACTAAAACACGCCCCAAAAATATTTACCGAAATCTGCAAAATAGATTGGAACAAGTCCGTGGATGAAGTATATAATTTAATCCGGGGACTGGCGCCTAACCCTGCTGCATTTACTTTTTTAGATGGGAAGAAGTTGAAGGTATATAAAGTAAGAAAAGTAAATAGTGTACCTGCAGTGGATGTTAGGGGCTATGAAACAGACAACAAAACTTTTTTACAGTTTGCCTGTGCTGATGGTTATATTTCAATTGAAGAACTTCAACTGGAAGGCAAAAAGAAAATGAATGTTGCAGATTTTTTACGGGGTTACCGGTTTTAATTTTACCAAACTGAATTTCATTTTAGGTTCCCAATGGCTATCGGGATGCCAGGGCTGAAATTCAAGGAAAGCTTTTGTGCGATTGGCTTTGGTAAACCTGCCTGCCGGTAGGTGGGTGCCGGTTGGACTGACTATAAAATCCGATCGGCATTATTTTGCATAGTTAACCGAACAGGTAAAATTAGCTTCTGTTGCGCCCAGCACATCAGCAGCCGCATTGCTGATAACAATAAGTAATCCTTCATTTTGTTTTATATCCGGAATATTATCCAGCACTTTTGCAAAAACAAATTTACCATTGTTAATATTGGTGATTTTTACAATGGTTCCGGGCAACGCCCCGCTTTGCAGGCAATAATATTTATTGTCTGTCCAGCCACTGGTACTTTTAAAAACTCCTGCACTGCCAGTCACGTCAATTATTTCAGCATTTTTTTTCTGCTGGTCGTACAAAGTTTTAAAACTACCTGGTGTATTTTTACCCGAAACTGTTTTAGGCGTTTCTGCCTCCGGTGTTTCTTTTGCAGGTTTTATGTCTGTTTTCTCTTCAGCAGCCTCAGTCTTCGCTGCGGCTTCTTTTTCCTTTCTTATTTGTCTCTTTGTTTTTTTTGTTTCGTTTTCAACAACCGGTTTACTTACAATTTCCTGCGCTGGTTCTTTTTCCCGTTCGGCTACTTTTGAAGGTTCCGGTGTTTTTATAGGCTCTGGTACTGTTGATACAGGCGAACCTATTGATGTACGAATACCGCTTTTTGCAAGTACTGAAAGTTCTGTTTTTACTTTCAGATACCCTACTATCAATTGGGTTCCTGTCTTAACAGCATCTCCCTTAATACTATTCCATTGTTTCAATCTTTCCAAAGGCAAATCATTGTGGTTTTTAGCAACCCTGTACAAACCTTCCTTATCTTTTATTTTATAGTAAAGTGGCACAAAAGTTTCATCGGCTGCGGCATTTCCTTCCTGGGTAAAATTTGAACTGTTCAGAGGAATTCTAATAGCCTGGCCAAGACTCAGGCCACTCTCTAATGGTAATTTATTGAAAGGTGCAATATCCTTAGGGCTGGCATTGTAAATCCTTCCAATGCTATAATAATTTTCCTTAGGCTCAACCTTGTGCGTAAGATAAAGCGAAGGCGAAACTCCTTCTACCTGCAACAATTTATCCTGCGCAGCAGCAAAAAAAGGAAATAATATAAAGAGGATTAATATTTTTTTCATGTGCATGAAATTTCATTGCAAAGAAACGAAAATTTGTTGGTTGCAGCAGCTATTCATTTGTTAAGAATACGCCATACAGCAGGGTAATAATTATTGATGCGGTTTGATATTAATTTTATCCATCCTAATGGTAATTGTGCATGTGTAAGCAGCACCCAGCCTTTCATTTCAGAGTCAACAGTTATATCAACTTTACGCAGGTACTGCAATGCTGTTTCTTTATCTATTTCAATTTTAGAAACAGCAGGGTTTAAAATATTGCTTACAGCCAAATCATGCGCAGGCAACAGTTCATTACGAATAAGTGTGCCCAGTTTTACACCTGCTTTTTTTATGTACAAAGCCGATTGTATAACTGCCAGGTCATTTTCAAGATGCACCGGCAACGCAATTACTTCTTCATTTTGTTTGATAAAGAAAAAATCATTCGTATTGTTTACATACAGTTTTAAAACTTCAATGTCCTTTTCGGAAACCTGCGCAGCTTTAGATTTTGAATGCTTCTTTTGAGTCCTGCTTTCTAAAATATGGCCTTCATAATTTCCGGCTTGCGGTTTCTTAAAAGCAGTAATAAAAAAACCTTCGCCTTTAACTTTATCAGGATAAAAACGATAGCCGAAAGCATTTTTTTTTGCCGATTGGGTTTCAATAATATCCCATGCTTCATTTAGATGCAGGTTGATAGATGACAGATGACAGTCTGCAATCAGCCAGTCTGTAATCTCCTCATCTTCCTCTTGCGAATAAGAACAGGTTGAGTAAATCAACACACCTCCTTCTTTAAGCGATGATAAAATATCAGCCAATATCCTTTGCTGTCGCAGTGCACAAAGTGCCACATTATTTTCACTCCACTCATTAATGGCGTTGGAATCTTTACGAAACAAACCGCTGCCACTGCAGGGTGCATCCACTACTATCACATCAAAATAACCGGGCAGGCGTTTAAAATCTGAAGGATCGTTGTTGGTAACAATAACATTGGCTGCCCCCCATTTGGTTATATTTTCAGATAAGATATTTACCCTTGTTTTAATAACTTCATTACTCACCAGCAAACTATCAGCAGAAATAACGGATTGTATTAAAGTAGATTTTCCGCCCGGCGCAGCACAGAGGTCTAATACTTTTAATGGTTTGCTAAGATTAACCGTTTGTTTTAATGCTTCCTCTAAAAACATGCTACTTGCTTCCTGCACATAATAAGCACCTGCATGAAAAAGCGGATCGAGGGTGAAGGAAGGGCGTTGGGGAAGGTAGTAACCGTTTGACGACCAGGGAACTCTTTCTAATTTCGGATTGAATATTGAATTTTGAATTTTGAATTTTTTTTTCGGATTCAATCTTATCGAAGTTATTTGCCCGCCGGATTGATGCACCGCTTTAAAAGCTTCTTCATTAAAACCTTTTATGTTTTGGAGTGATTGTAATAATTCAGGAGGAAGGCTGTTCAATGTAATTATTTTTAAAAACTGATTGAAGTTAGCTGATAATTTTTATTTTCGCTTACACTAATTCAACCCACTCATTATGTCTTTATTATTAAACCGTTCTTCTTTTGGCAACCCGGCAAATGCAGGCAATGTTTTAAGCCGGGATGATGCTTACGAATTATTAAACAACTGGGTAAAAAATGAAAGGCTGCAACTGCACATGCGGCAGGTAGCGCATTTAATGAAATGCTGGGCAGCAGAAAGAGAAGGCTTGAATGATACCAGCCAATGGCGTTGGGAAATGGCAGGCTTGTTACATGATGCCGATTGGGACAAGTGGCCCGAACTTCATTGCAAAAAAATAATTGAAGAACTGGAAGCCCGCAATATTGACCCGGAAATTATAAGAGCCATTGCCAGCCATGGCCCCAATCATTTTGGTGTGCAGCCCCAAACAAGGATGGATAAGATGCTGTATGCATTTGATGAACTAAGCGGCCTTACACATGCCTACAGTTTAATGCGGCCCGAAGGCTATACCGGTATGGAACTTAAAGGAATTAAAAAACGTTTTAAGGAAAAAAACTTTGCTGCCAATGTTAACAGGGAAGAAATTATAGAAGCCATGCAGATTGCAGAAGTAGAACCGGAGCAGGTTATGCAGTTTATTCTTGAAAGACAGGGAGCTATAAAATAAAACCTTGTGCGTACGCCTTCATCCAAACTTTGCAGCACCGATTTCGCTTTTGCTATCGAACAATAATTTATCCAACTTCTTATAATTGGGCTATCTTCTCAACAGCCTGCCCCGCCCAATGCGGGAACACCAATGATTTTGGCTAACACACCCTACTTTAAGGGGTGTTCTGGTATTATACTCTATAGTTTATTAACATGATTGACACAAATGAAAAAAGCGCCGAGCCTAAGGCTTGACGCTTTTTTTACATGAAAAGACTTTTATTATTTTCCCATCATATCAAACACTAAACCAAAACGATAAGTGTTAGATAAAGGATTACGGTTAGTACCGTTACCAGTTGGAAAAATATAAGAGAAGTTTAAGGCAGCAATATTATATCTGATACCTGCACCTACTGTGAAATATTTTCTGTTACCTTTATTTGGATTTTCGTAAAAATATCCTGCTCTGAAACCAAACTGGTTGTTGTACCAGTACTCAGCACCTACAGAAATATTTACTTCCTGAAATTCCTGACTTGCACCTGCACCATCGCCAAAGGACTTAAACCAACTGCCAACAACGCCCTGATCGCGGTATTTTTTAAGTGCTGCAGAATCCTGTGCGGAAGTATTTGTGCCACCCAATCTAGGAGGAGTTGGAACCAGTAATTTATTAAAATCAAGAGCAAAAGTAATTTTATTAGCCTCATCAAATACTTTAGTATAAGCAAAGCCTAAACCAAGATTTGCAGGAATATAGTCTTTTTGAGAAGCATCGCTTGAGTAAGACATTTTAGAACCTAAATTACTTAGGGTTAATCCCCAATTTAAACCCTGTCCGTTTTCCTTAACTCCGTGATGATATAAATGTAAATCGCCGGCAACTGAAGAACCAGCTTTATAATTCAATCCGCCAAAACTTCCGCTGGCCAGGTTTGAATTAATATACCTAATGGCAATACCCAGAGAAAATTTGTTGGATAATTTTCTGGAGTAGCCGAGGTCAAATGCAAATTCCTTTGGATTATACTGCTGAAGATCATTACCGCTTTGATCTGTAAATTGTACAGTACCCAGTTTAAAATATCTTAATGAAGCAGATATCGCTTGTTTATCATCCATTTTATAGTATCCACCCAATGAAGCAATAAATACATCATTTACTGATAAATCCCTTAACCATGGAGAGTAGTTAACGGCTACACTTGCTTTACTTGTGGCAAATGGAGTTCTTGCTATGTTGGCAAAAGCAGCGTTAGCATCAGGTGCAGTTGCAATACCTACATCTCCCATACCACCGCTACGGGCATCAGGCGAAATACGTAAAAACGGAACAGCAGATGTTACAACATTTATGTTGTTGTTGTTCTGGGCATTAGAAACAGTTATTGCTCCTCCCAGTAACATAACTAAGGCAGTTAGTTTCAAAGTTACTTTTTTCATGCGTTTTGATTTGTCTTGGTTAGGTAGACTTACCTCTATAAGCGTTAAGTTTAATGGTTGTATTGTGTTGTAAAAATAATAGTTTTATTTTAATGAACAACTAAATTATAAAATCTTGTTAAAAAAAATTCAAATACTGACGGATTTCAAAGATAAAGGCTTTTTTGTTTAGAACAATACCCCAAATAGGTAATAATCTGTCTTTTAAGATGAATTAATCGCTAAAAAACCTTAATTCAATGATTTTGCACTTTTAATAACGGGATGAAATGCGGTTTATTGCAAATCAACACATTTTATTACTTTTTTGACAAAGGGTAAAAATACGGACTTATGCAGTTAAACACCAAGATAATTAAACCCTGTGAGTAAACTAATTTTTATTGAAAATTATCAATTTAATAATTAACAGTCAATCATTAATCGTTTACTCTTTATTGTATGCAAGTTTATAACACTTGTTCATATTAACCAAAAAAAATAAAAAGATTTTTTTGAACGGCAAGAGAATTTTAAAAAACTTTTAACGCAAAAATTCATTTATCCAGTTAAAAAATCAATGAATAATACCTTGAAAATATTGCCTACAAAGGGTTTTACGACATTTTGAGTATAACCTATAACCCTTCTCAAAGTAATTTTGGCAGCCGGATTTTGTAAAAAAAGTATAGCAAATCCCATTGTACGGTATAAGAAAAATCCGCTTATTTTAAAAACACTTCTTCCGTTAAAAAAAGCAACTGCCTGCTTTTATAATATCTTCAATTTTAAAAATCATTTTAATTCCCGTGGTTAGCATGTTAATGACCGCTTGTTTTGTACGTTTTTCGCCTATCGGCATTTATTAAGCGGGGCAAAACAATCGTTTTAGTAATATTTAACTTTAAAAAAAGAGTTAGAAATCTTTCAAATTGACCTAAAGTCTTTATATTCGCAACCAGCATAAATCTCATACAATAATTAAGAAAACACTTCGTTAAACAATACGATAAACGAATGAACATGACTAAATTACTTTCCGGTAAAAATGCTATTATCCTTGTAATAGCAGCAATTTCTTTAAGTGCCTGTAAAAAAGGTGGTCTTTTCGGTAAAAAACAAAGTAAATCATCTGCAACCGGCTGGAATTACGATGACAAAAACATGGGTAATTTTCATGTTTCAAAGGTGAAATATCCAAAAGCAGGGCCAGGTTTGGTTTTTGTTCAGGGTGGTTCATTTGTTATGGGAGCCAAGGATGAAGATGTAATGGGTGACTGGAACAACGTTCCACGCCGTATTACTGTGCCTTCCTTCTTTATTGACGAAACCGAAGTAGCCAATGTTCACTATCGTGAATATTTATACTGGCTCGAAAATACTTTTTCGGGAGATACCAATGTTATAAACAAAGCCCTGCCCGACACCCTGGTTTGGCGTGAAGAACTTGCTTATAACGAGCCTTATGTAGAATATTATTTCCGTTTTCCATCTTATAACTACTACCCTGTAGTTGGTGTAAACTGGCGCCAGGCTTATGATTTTTGTATATGGAGAACTGACCGTGTAAATGAATTGAACCTGCAAAGCAAAGGCTACCTTAAAAAAGATGCTATTAAAAGAGAAATGAAAGGTGCAGGTGCAGAAGGTTCTTTTAACACAGAAACCTATTTGATGGCCCCAGATATGGTTCAGGGCAGAAATAAACCAAAAAAATCTGTATTAAAAGACGTTAACGGTAAACCCCGTTCTACGGTACGTATGGATGATGGGATACTGAATATGGGTTATCGCCTGCCAACCGAAGCAGAGTGGGAATATGCTGCTTATGGTATGTTAGCTCAAAACCCAAATCCCAGAAAGAAAGAAAAGAAATCTGGTGAAGAATTGTTTTCAAACCAACAGATTTATTCCTGGAGTAATAATCCCAATGGCTTACGTGACAACCGTCGTGGAAGCTGGCAGGGTAAGTTTTTAGCTAACTTTAAAAGAGGTGGTGGTGATAATATGGGTATTGCAGGTGGTTTGAATGACCGTGCTGCTATACCGGGTAATATCAAATCGTTTTATCCAAATGCTTTTGGCTTGTATAATATGAGTGGAAATGTGAGTGAGTGGGTAGGTGATGTGTATCGGCCTATGACATCAACAGATGCTGAAGATTTCAACTATTTCCGTGGTAATAAATTTCAAAAATATTATAAGAACTCAGGTGGTGAATATGAAAGAGACAGCATGGGGCGTTTGAAGAAAATTGACATTTCTGATGATGAAGTTAAGAACCGTGCAAATTACCAGAAAAACGACGTGATTAATTATCTTGATGGAGATTCTTCAAGCGGTGTTTTTTATGGTTATGGTATTACTTCTTTAATCAGTGATTCATCAAGGGTTATTAAAGGCGGAAGCTGGAATGACCGTCCATACTGGTTATCGCCAGGAACCCGCAGGTTTATGCAGGAAACCCAGTCTGCAAGCACTGTTGGTTTCCGTTGTGCACAAACTTACCTTGGCCCACCAGAAGGACCTGGATTTAAAGAAGGTAATATCTTCGGCAAGCGTAAGCAAAACTCCCGTAAGAAAAAGAAATAAATTTTCTGTAACAATATTAAAAAAACCTTCCAAAAAAATGGAAGGTTTTTTTAATGCACTTATTTAACAGTTCTGCTTTAATTTTGATTCATGCTGATAGCCGATTTATATCAATTATACCTCCAGTTTCCTTCTATACAAACCGACACCAGAAAGGTTAAAAAAGATGATCTTTTTTTTGCTTTGAAAGGTCCCAACTTCAATGGCAACCAGTTTGCCCATGAAGCACTGGCCAAGGGAGCTGCTTATGCAGTTGTGGATGAAGTTGCTGACTATACTGATGAAAAAATTATTTATGTACCTGATGTTTTAAAAACTTTACAGGAGCTGGCATTACACCACAGAAGTCAATTTGTGTTTTCAATATCAGGAAAACAAATTCCTTTTATTGCTGTAACCGGCAGTAATGGCAAAACCACTTCCAAAGAATTAATTCATGCTGTTTTATCAGCTTCATTTAAAACCTATACAACAGAAGGCAACCTCAATAATCATATCGGCATTCCTTTAACCATTTTAAAAATAAAGCAGGATGCAGCAATTGCCATTATTGAAATGGGGGCCAATCATCAAAAAGAAATAGAAGGATATTGTATATACACTATGCCTACCCATGGTGTTATTACAAACTGCGGTAAAGCCCATTTAGAGGGCTTTGGCGGCGAGGAAGGTGTTCGTAAAGGCAAAGGTGAGTTATACGATTATTTGAGGTTGCATAACGGTACTGCATTTATTATGTGGGACTATGATTATTTACAGGAAATGAGTGAAGGAATTACGGCACGAATTACCTACGGTACTCATCATGCTAATGTTACTGGTGTTGTAAAATCCGGTTCGGGTTTACTTGAAGTTTTAATAACTGCAGGGGCCGATATCAATTCTATAAAAACAAACCTTGTTGGAGAATATAACCTGCCAAATGTTTTACTTGCGGTTGCCATTGGCAAATATTTTAAAGTGCCCGATGAAAAAATAAAATGGGCATTGGAAAATTATGTACCCTCCAACAGCCGGTCGCAGTTAATAGAAAAAGATAGCAATAAAATTATTCTGGATGCATATAATGCAAATCCCACCAGCATGAAAGCTGCGGTTGAAAATTTTGCAAAAATGTCCGCCCGTGCCGGTACGGACGGGGATGGAGTTGATAAAGTACTTATTCTTGGGGGCATGATGGAATTAGGTGCGGAAAGCTTTCAGGAGCATCAGCACTTAATTGATCTTATAAATAAATACAAATGGAAAGATGTAGTTTTGGTAGGAGGAGATTTTGGTAAGGTGAATCATTCTTTTTCATTTTTTGAAAACTCGTTACAAGCTAAGGAATGGTTTAAAATTAAAAACTTTGTCCACAGCAATATTTTGATAAAAGGATCACGCAGTACAGCGATGGAAAAAGTATTGGAATGAAAAAACCTCCTTCGCTAAAGCTATAGAGGTTAAAGCGGAGACTGAGGGATTCGAACCCTCGGTAGAGTTTCCCCTACACACGCTTTCCAAGCGTGCTCCTTCAGCCACTCGGACAAGTCTCCAATTTTTTTTAATATTCTTTATTCCCTCT
>JBKJLT010000069.1:0-5336 GCA_046596765.1 Ferruginibacter sp.
GGTTAAGAAAACAAAAGGGTTTTGATAAGGTAACCTGTATTGGTCATCGCATTGTTCATGGCATGAAGCATGCACAAGCTGAAATAATAAATGAAGATTTATTGAATGAATTAGATAAAATTATTGATTACGATCCCGATCATCTTCCTGCAGAAATAGAAATGGTAAGATTATTTAAAAATCAATTTCCATCCTTAATGCAGGTTGCCTGTTTTGATACCGCTTTTCATACTACTATTCCTGCTGTAGCGAAAACATTTGCAATACCGAAAAGTTATTATGACGAAGGTATTCAGCGCTATGGTTTTCATGGCATTTCTTATAGTTATTTAATGCAGGAATTAAGAAAGCAGAACGAAGCAGAAGCAAATGGAAAAATTATTCTGGCACATCTTGGTAACGGCGCCAGCCTTGCCGCAGTGGAAGAGGGTAAATGCATAGATACCAGCATGGGCTTTACACCTGCCGGTGGCATTCCTATGAGCACAAGGAGCGGCGATCTTGATCCCGGCGTCCCCTGGTATTTCATGCAGAATGGAATGAATGCGAAAGATTTCAATGATTTGATTAACCATCAATCAGGTTTGCTTGGAATTTCAGGTATCAGTTCGGATATGCAGGACTTGCTGAAGCATGAAAAAGAAAATAAGGATGCGGCATTAGCCATAGATATATTCTGTTATCAAATCAAAAAATACATTGGTGCCTATACTGCAGTTTTAGGCGGGTTGGATACGCTGGTTTTTTCAGGCGGTATTGGAGAAAATGCACCGGCAATTCGTGAACGCATTTGTAATGAGTTGGGGTATCTAAATATTCATTTGAATGAAGAAAAAAACAATAAAAATCAATGGCAGATTTCAACCGATGAAAGCGACGTAAAAGTATTTGTTATTCCAACCAATGAAGAATTAATGATTGTCAAAACGACTGGTGAGTTATATGAAAAAAGCATAAAGAATAAAAATGAAAAATACTAATAAGGTTACAACAAGCCAGAGCTTTATCTATTTCGTGGCTACCCTCTCACCCCCTTAAACAAAAGGAAAAAGCCTGGGACAAGTAGAAGTACACTTGCAATATAAGTAGGTAGTCCCAATTGTTGGACGTATGGGGAGGTGAAAGAAACTAAATTATCCTGTTTGGGTTTTTAATAATATAATATACAACAGAATATGAAAGAAAGCTACGGCACATTATCAGAAACGATTAACGGATTAAAAAAGGATGGTTATACACTTGACTTTAATATCAACAGAGAATTTGTGTTCTGTAATAAACTAAATATGACCCTATCTCCTGACGAATTTGAAATTGATAAGGTTTACCGGTTTGAAGGCGAAACAAATCCTGATGATCAGTCAATACTATATGCTATCTCCTCTTCAAAATTTAACGTGAAAGGACTGCTGGTAAATGGTTATGGCATTTCCTCAGATGAAAAATCTGATGCCTTAATTTCAAAATTACGAACACATCCTGGCGATCTTCTTAAAAATGCTCCAATTGAAAATATAAAAGTTGAAAATAAGGCGAACGAAGCTACCGCACTACGGCCGGAAGGAGGCCGTGTTTTAGATGCTCCATTTGTGGAAATGGATCTGAATAATTTTATTATTCAGATGAAACATGAAATAACCTGGGCAACAACTGATCATAACTCTATCACCATTTTTAAATCAGATACTACGACTGTAGTTCTAATTGGGATGCATCAAAATGCCGAATTAAAAAGACATAAGGTATACGGAGACATACATGTGCAGGTACTTGAAGGGAAAATAAATTTCTGCACAGAGCAACAGACGGTTTCACTTCAAAAAGGGCAAATGATTGCTTTAAAGGCAGATATTCCACATAGTATATTGGCTTTAGAAGATTGCTTTTTTCTGCTTACTATGTTGGTTACTGATAATTGTTGACAACGCATTTGACTAACAGAGAAATGGTATATGAGCCTTGCCTACGATGAAGCACCCACAATGACAACAAAAGATTTTAAAATTTTTTTATTACAAACAAAAAAATAATATGGAAACACAAACTATAGAAACAGACAAAGAACAGTTATCCCCCGACCTACTCAATAAAATAAATGCCTACTGGCGGGCTGCCAATTACCTATCAGTGGGGCAGATGTATTTGCACCAGAACCCGCTGTTAAAAGAACCGCTAAAACCGGAAAATATCAAGAACATGCTGCTTGGGCATTGGGGTACCACGCCCGGACAAAATTTTATCTATGTGCACCTCAATCGCATCATAAAAAAACATGACCTGGATATGATTTACATTTCAGGCCCCGGTCATGGCGGCCCGGCGATTGTAGGCAATGTCTACCTCGAGGGAACTTATAGTGAAGTATATCCTAACATCAGCCGGGATGAAGAGGGCCTGCAAAAATTATTTACGCAGTTCTCTTTCCCCGGCGGTATTCCCAGCCACGTTTCACCTGAATGCCCTGGCTCTATACATGAAGGAGGCGAGCTTGGCTATTCACTCAGCCATGCTTTCGGGGCGGCTTTTGATAATCCTGGTTTAATTGTGAGTTGCGTGGTAGGCGATGGCGAGGCTGAAACGGGGCCTTTAGCCACTGCTTGGCATTCTAACAAATTTTTGAATCCTGTTACCGATGGCGTGGTGCTTCCAATTCTCCATTTGAATGGCTACAAAATTGCTAATCCAACGGTGCTTGCCCGCATCAGCATTGAAGAACTGGATCAACTGTTTAAAGGTTATGGCTGGAAACCTTACCTGATTGAAGGTGATGACCCAATGGAAATGCACCAAAAAATGGCGCAGTTGATGGATAAAGTGATTGGAGAAATAAAAGTGATAAAAAAGAATGCAGTCGAAAACAATGATACTGAACGGCCCATTTGGCCTATGATTATTTTAAAGTCACCCAAAGGATGGACGGGGCCGAAATATGTAAATGGTTTAAAGGTAGAAGGCAATTTTCGGGCGCACCAGGTGCCAATAACAGACCCTGCTACAAATCCAGAGCATTTACAACAATTGGAAGACTGGCTAAAAAGTTATAAGCCCGAAGAACTCTTTGACGAAGATGGCCGGTTCAATTCTGAACTTGCTGATCTGGCTCCAAAAGGTGAACGGCGAATGGGTGCTAACCCACACGCCAATGGTGGCTTACTGCTGCACGATCTTCGTATGCCCGATTTTCGTGATTACGAAAGTGCCTTAAAGAATCGTGGAGAAACAGGCCCTGGTGATACGTTGGCTTTAGGATCATTTATGAGGGATATAATAAAATTGAATTCAGATAAAAGAAACTTTCGTGTTTTTGGCCCAGATGAAACGTTGTCAAACAAATTGAATGCAGTGTTTGAAGCCACTAACCGTCAGTGGGAAGCACCCATAATTGATACAGATGAATTTTTGAAAAAAGAGGGCCGGGTAATAGAAATGTTGAGCGAGCACCAATGTGAAGGCTGGCTGGAAGGATATCTTTTAACAGGAAGACATGGATTGTTTAATTGCTATGAAGCCTTCATCCATATCATTGATTCTATGTTTAACCAGCATGCCAAGTGGCTAGAGGTAACATCAAAACTTCCCTGGCGCAGAAAAATTGCTTCCCTGAATATTCTTTTGGCTTCGCATGTATGGCGGCAGGATCATAATGGCTTCACACATCAGGATCCTGGATTTATTGATGTGGTAATGAATAAAAAAGCATCTGTGATACGGGTTTACCTGCCACCTGATGCCAATTGCCTGTTATCGGTTATGGATCACTGTTTTCGTAGCAGGAATTATGTAAATGTGATAATAGCAGGCAAGCATCCTGCCCCACAATGGCTTTCTATGGAAGAAGCCGTAATTCATTGCACCAAAGGAATTGGTATCTGGGAATGGGCAAGCAGGGATAAAGGTTTGGAACCAGATGTTGTGCTGGCCTGTGCCGGTGATGTGCCCACGCTTGAAACATTGGCCGCGGTAGCCATATTAAGAGAAAAATTGCCTGACCTGAAAGTACGGGTTGTCAATGTGGTGGATCTTATGAAATTGCAACCGGAAAAAGAACACCCGCATGGATTAAGCGATGTAGATTTTGATACGTTATTCACTAAAGACAAACCGGTAATTTTTGCATTTCATGGCTATCCCTGGCTTATTCACAAGCTCACTTACAAGCGCACCAATCACAGCAATATTCATGTGCGAGGTTATAAGGAAGAAGGTACCATTACCACCGCTTTTGATATGACAGTTCTCAATGACCTTGACCGGTTTCATTTGGTGATTGATACAATTGACAGGTTACCACAATTAAAAGATAAAACTGCATACCTGAAACAAGAGTTGCAGGATAAGCTTATTGAACACAAATATTATATCCGGAAAAATGGGTTGGACATGCCGGAAATAAGAGATTGGAAATGGAAAAACTAACATCATGAAATGGTGCATAAAAATGAGTATAGTCTATATCGAAGCGGAATGCACATTTTTATGTGGAATTCCATAGCCTGTCCCGAGGTAGTCGGGATGACCTATAAAAAACAAAAATGAACACATGAATAAGCAAATATTAAAGGATACGATAACGCAGCTCTTTGCCGGAAGCAAAGGACTGCTTGCAATGGACGAAAGTAATACCACCTGTAACAAACGTTTTGCCGCAGCAGGCATTCCGCAAACAATTGAAATGCGGCGCAAGTATCGTGAACTGATTGTTACAACGCCCGGTTTGAATGAAAGCATTGGCGGCGCCATTTTGTATGATGAAACCATCAGGCAGCAAACAACAGCCCATGTGCCGATAGCTGAGGTACTGGAAAAAGCCGGCATCATCCCGGGAATTAAAGTTGACATGGGCGCTAAGCCAATGGTTGGTTTTTCCATTGAAAAAGTTACGGAAGGTTTTGATGGCTCACGGGAACGGTTAGCCGAATATAAAAAGATGGGTGCACGCTTTGGAAAGAAATAGCTAACAAATCCGGGAGTTCTTCTTTTGTGGAAATAACAAAGTTATTTGCACGGAAATTTTTGTTCGGCATTTCCATTGCAATGTCCTTGCTGCTTCGTGAATCTCCCTACAGGCAAATTATTCTTTCAGGCTGTTATTTCGTAGTCATATTTTCCGTCATATTTCAAAGACTAACGCTGAAAAATTCGTAGACATAGCCGTACTTTATAAAACTGAATAGAGATAAAATTAAACCAGCATAAATTTTCACAAAAACAAATTAAATAACAGATCATGAAAACAGGAACACTTTAACAACAGGGAACCAAGGCATTATTTTAATTGGCACGGGTTCTGAAGTTCAATTGCTGCTGTCGGCTCAGCAAAAATTAAAAGAACAAAA
>JBKJLT010000085.1:0-2847 GCA_046596765.1 Ferruginibacter sp.
GGCTGCGGCATTAAATAATTTTGAAGGAATATTTTTAGTGAGTGTATTATCATAGCGCTTCTTTTTCCAGCCGCTCACCATATCAAATCCATCTTCTACAATCATTTTACGCAGTTCCGGAATCTCATCGGGACTGTCCTGCATATCGGCATCCATGGTGATTATCACATCGCCCTGCGCTGCTTTAAAACCTTCATTTAAAGCGGCGCTTTTGCCGTAGTTGCGTTGAAATTTTATACCTTTTATATTTGAATTACTGGTACGAAGTTCTTCGATCACTTTCCACGAATCGTCGGAACTGCCATCGTCTATCATGATGATCTCGTAGGTAAAATTATTTGCCAGCATTACTTTATCAATCCATGCCGAAAGTTCCGGCAAAGATTCCTCTTCATTAAAAAGCGGTATTACTATTGATAAATCCATTTTTTGATATTGATAAAATATTTTATTGCTTTTTTCTGCTTAAAAAACCTGATGCTATAGCCGTTACCAACGCACCCAAAATTAAATATTTAAAAGTTGCTATTCCCACCATCACCGGCATAAATATCTGTTTTAACTGGGTTGCATTGCTTTCTATCTCAGCAGGCGTGTGGTTACCCTCTTTTAAAAGTAATGCATTGTTTTCGGCAATACCTGCATCCCTGTATGCCGTATTAAACTTAAAGAAAATAAAAGTATAAAGCACCATTAAAAGGGTAACAACTATAAATGTTTTAAATCCTGTTGAAAAATAGCTTTTAAAATTTTTATCTGCTGTTGATGTTTGTTTATAAGAAAAAAGGCTCCAGGCAATGCCGGCTATGTAAACACTAAAGATAACATACTGTTCCTTTTGGTTCACGGGTAGTTTCAGCACATAAAAAAAGAATAATGATAGTGCAACCATCAGCAGGCCGGTTATCAATCCTTTTTTTGTAGCGTTTAAATTGTTCAGCATTTTTATTTATTGAGATGAATATTGGATTTATTAATGATGCCGATTACTTTTCCTTTTAAGTGCTTACCAATAAAAGGAGAATTTTTTGATTTAGAATGTATCTTCGTTTCTTCAAAAACGAATTCGGTATCTGGTGTAAATAAAGTAAGTGACGCAGTTTCGCCTTCCTTAATTTCAGGAATGGGCAAGCCAAAAATATTCCTCACATTGATGCTTTGCATTTGCACAAAATCTTCAGCAGATAAACCACAACTCATCAAAACTGCAAACATGGTTTCCAGTGCTATCATGCCCGGTTTTGCATATTCAAATTCACAGGTTTTATTATCCCAATGCTGCGGCAGGTGGTGAGATGCAATACAGTCAATGGTTCCATCGAGCAATGCTTTTCTCATGGTCTGCATATCTTCCTTTGTTCTTACCGGAGGATTTAATTTTAAGTTGGTATCATATCCCTGCAGGTCTTCATCACAAAAATAAACCTGGTATGGGGTAATGGAGCAAGTCACCTTAATTCCGCTTTCCTTTGATCTTTTAATATAGTCAAGGCTTTTAGGTGATGAGACTCCTGTAAAATGAATTTTACTATCAGCATATCTTGCCAGTTTCAAATCACGGGCAACCATTAATTCTTCGGCAAGCACAGGCTTACCGGGCAGGCCCATTTGGGTAGATATGATCCCTTCATTCATTAGCCCGTTTGTTCCGATAGTGTTGTCGTCTGGTATCTGAATGATGGGTCCATCAAAACTTTTAACGTATTGCAGTGCCTTTAAAATTAAGCCGGAGTTTTGAACAGGTTTAATACCATCGCTGAAAGCGAGGGCACCCGATTGGCGCATATCATACATTTCTGAAAGTTCTTTTCCCTCAGTTTTTTTTGAAATGGCACCGATTGGATGAATATTGACGGCAACCTGCTTTGCTTTTTGCACTATATACTCAACCTGTGCTTTATTATCAACAACCGGTTGGCTGTTGGGTATCAGCATTACATCTGTAAAACCACCGGCAGCGGCGGCTTTTGCACCCGATTCTATATTTTCTTTTTGCTCAAAACCCGGATCACCAAAATCGGCAAACATGTCCATCCATCCAATGCTTACACACAGGCCATCATGTTCAATAACCTGGTAGGTTTTTTCATTAATCGAATCGCCGATACCAGAAATTTTGCCGTTCGTTATTAAAATATCTTTAATTTGCCCGTTAAAAGAAGAGGAGGGAGAAATTATTTTAGCCTGCTTTATTAAAACATTCATGTAGTAAAAAGTTGCGCTAAGATAAGATAACTTGCTGTTTTTAAAGTTGAAAATTTTCAATTACTTTTGCCCACCTTTGATCTGAGATGCAATTCTGCCCAAAGCAGCATTTCCTCAAGGTCTAATTTCGGGATGTAGCGCAGCCCGGTAGCGCACACGTCTGGGGGGCGTGGGGTCGCAAGTTCGAATCTTGTCATCCCGACTAACATAGACAAGGTGGAGTTTACTCCCCCTTGCTTGTTTTTATTTCCCTCTGAAATGTCCTTCACTGCTGCAATCCCCTGTAATACAAGATTTATTTTCGTGGTTCGAAATGTGCCCGTTTGCTTATTATAATAAACTCCTTCAGGAAAAAGTAGTTTTTGAAAGTTTTCTTTGGTCTTTGCTTCGCTGGAAGCCCATGCCATCGGCAGTTTGGTAGAAAATGTCAGCGCAGCAGAAAAGTATTCTTTTAGGTTCGAAATGGACGGCTTGCAAAGTTTCATCGTATCCAGTAAATCAGCCTTTTCTTTCCTTAACCCTGTTATCAGTTTTTCAAAGGTTTCCTCCGGCATTTCTTCTTTTACATAAAACTTCTTCTCTAATTTATCCATGTTAACCTGAACCTCCAATAGCTTGTTTTCAACCGCTTCAAGTTCCTCT
>JBKJLT010000087.1:0-3400 GCA_046596765.1 Ferruginibacter sp.
TATCTTGATGAAAGATTGAGGGAAATTGGGTTAAAGGTGTAAAAAACTTTTTGCGGAGGTTTTAACGTTACCAGGTTAATTAAATTGATAAAAGATATTGAACAAACTGGTTCGGCATATCCCTTTTTTAAAAGCTGTTTTTTTACACAGCATCACTGCTTTTGGCGGCCCACAAGGGCATGTGGGTATGGTTTTAAAAACTTTTGTAGATAAAAGAAAAGATATAACCAAAGACGAGTTGATGGATTATATTTCTTTTTGTCAATTACTCCCTGGTGCATCATCTACCCAAACACTTACGCTCATCGGATATAAAAGAGGGGGAATTCAACTGGCTGTTCTTACTTTAATAATCTGGATTTTGCCAGCATGTACGTTAATGGGAGCATTGTCATTTATAGTTGCCGACCTTGGAAGTAACAGCTTAAAGCCAACTTTGTTTCAGTTTATCCAGCCTATGGCTATTGGGTTTTTGGCTTATGCCGCATTTAAGGCTTATGGAATCAGTATAAAAAATACCATAACACAGGTAATAATGCTTGTTGCTTTATTGGCAACATATTTTCTCTTTAAAACACCGTGGATAATTCCTGTTTTAATAATCTGTGGGGGCATAGCAACCAATTTCAGCAGCAGGCGTATTCCTGAAAAAGAGGTTATTAAGCCAAAGCAAATCCGCTGGACTAATATCTGGGTTTTTGTTTTTGTTTTTATTGTTGCGGGTTTTTTGAGTGAAACAGCCCGAAAACAAAACTGGGAGCATAAAAAGCCATATAATTTATTTGAAAATTTTTATCGTTTCGGGTCATTTGTATTTGGTGGAGGCGATGTATTAATTCCGCTGATGCTTGATCAATATGTTGTGAGGCCAACTTCAGAGCGGGTAACAAAAAAGAATCCGGATGTTATTAAAGTTGAGCGGGAAGAATTATTGACCGGTGCTGGTATGGTAAGGGCTATTCCCGGTCCGGTATTTTCAATTGCTTCTTTTATGGGTGGAATAGCGCTTAAAAAGGAAGGAAAAGAGGTTCAGTTGCTGGGCTGTATTATCGGCTCCGTCGCTATTTTCTTACCTAGTGCATTGTTGGTGCTTTTCTTTTTCCCCGTATGGCAAAATTTAAAAATTTTTGTTGTTGTCTATCGGTCTTTGGAAGGTATAAATGCGGCAGTAGTAGGGATTATGATTGCTGCTACTCTGTATTTACTAAAGGATGTTTCAATCATATCTTTCAGCACGATCAGTTTTATAAATATTGGAGTAATTGTTGGAACATACCTGGTGCTGCAATATTCAAAAATTCCTGCACCCTTTATTGTATTGGCCTGTCTTTTATTTGGCTTGATATTTTAATTAATTTCTGTAGTATCCGGCAAGTTCTATCTCGTCTTTAACAACATCGGGTACTAAAAAACGTGTAGATTTTCTTTTTTTAATTAACTCCCGTATATGTGTAGATGATATTTCAAGAAGCGGCGCTTCCAGTATGCTTATACTGGCTCCGTGTGTTTCCCCAATTTCAAATCCTGGCCTTTTGTAAATGTAGATTGTGTGGTTTGAGGTAATGACTTTATAGTTCTTCCATTTGTTCAGGTTTTCAAAACCATCGCTGCCCATTAAGATCGAAAAATTATGTTCAGGATGTTTTTCTTTCAGGTAGGCAAGTGTATCAACTGTGTAGGATGGCTTTGGTAAATTAAATTCAACACTGCTGGCCCGTAAATTATTTTCGCCAACAATGGCAGCTTTAATTAAATGCAACCGGTGATATTCATTTAATAAAGAAGATGATTGCTTAAATGGATTTTGTGGAGACACTACAAACCAAACCTGGTTCAAATCAGTTTCATTAACAGCGTGGTTTGCTATTATTAAGTGGCCAATATGAACGGGATTAAAGGAGCCAAAATAAAGTCCGATTTTCATTGGTATTATTATTAGCTAAGATTAGAAACGTAGTTTTCTTCCACCCATATTTTTTCAGCTTCGTCAAGTCTCAGGCTTAAATGGTAGCCGGCAACTGTAATTGAAATAGGATCACCCAAAGGGGCAATTTGATCAATCTTTATAGTTTCGCCGGGAATACAGCCCATCTCCATCAGTTTTAAAAAAATATCATCATTTTCAAACTCTGTGATTACAGCCAATTTTCCAACCTTCAATTCCGACAATCTTTTCTTCATGCAATCGCTTTTAAGCCTGTTTTATTTCTATACAAATGTATCAAATCAATATTGTTATCTAATTTCGATATTAGAAATAACAACATGCAAAAAGTACAATTTTATTTTCTTGATAGAAAACCCACTTTAAGAGAGCGTACTAAGCTTAAACTGTTTATTGAAAAGGTGTTTATCCTCGAAAAGAAAAAACTTGGCAACCTGTCTTATATATTTTGTTCAGATGAACACCTGCTTGGCATTAATAAAGATTTCCTGAAGCATGATTTTTATACCGATGTCATCACTTTTGACCTTAGCTCATCTAAAAATGAAACAGAAGGAGAGGTTTATTTGAGTGTTGACCGTATAAAAGACAATGCAAAGCAACTAGGAGTTTCTTTTAAGGAGGAATTGCTCAGGGTTATTTTTCATGGGGCTTTGCACTTATGTGGGTATAGGGATAAGAATAGAAAAGACGAAGCACAAATGAGACATGCAGAAAACAAATATCTCCAGCTATATTTCGGTTAACCTCTGTTTCACGGCGAACAGTTCCCCTATGGAACTGTTCGCCGTGAAACACTATATTTGTTGAAAATTAGCAAGTGCCTAACCTAAATTTAATAGAAACAACAGAATCCCTGATTAAAAAAAGAGAAAAACGTAAATGGCAAATCGCTTTACGTCGCTACGTAATCGAAAAGGCTCAAAGTGGTGCTTATGCCCGGTATTTCGGTCTCGACATTGAGTTTTTTAGAGAATGGATAGCTATTCAATTTAAAAACGACCTTAGTTGGGATAATTTTGCAGAAAAATGGCAGTTTGACCATATTGTACCAGTGGCGTATTTTGATTTTGCCATTGAAGAAGACCTGCTTTTGTGCTGGAATTTCATAAATATACGGGTAGAAAGGATTGAATTCAATAAGGTAAGGGGCAACAGAATAGATGTGATTGGGGTAAGAACCTACTTTGAAGACTTGTACAACCGCACAAAATACCCCTTTTGTTTGCGAATGCTGAATAAAATAACAACAATTGAAGTGGCTAATATAGAAAGCAATAAAGAGCTTGAGAGTTTTATTGTTAAGAATCAGGCATACTTTGAGCAAATTGCCCAGTTTGATCAAGCTGATTTTCAAAGACTTAACCAAGGAGCATCTATCTGCAACGTACTTGCCGAAAAGGAAATAGTCAGAAAATTTGGTGGATGATTCATTTACTCTAAACTACCTTTGCA